>WFXK01000141.1 GCA_015490695.1 Bacteroidota bacterium
GTTTTAAAAGAACACGGCATTAAAACCTTTGAAGACCTCATAGAGTATTATCCCAGAAAGTTTATTAACTACAATGCTACCACTTCCTTAGCAATGATAGACCCGCAATCTAAGGAGCCCGTTATTTGTAAAGGAACGATTTTAAAGTACCAGCGGATTAAAAACCGAAGGGGTGGCTATCGCCTCCAAGCCGTCTTCAGAGACCCGTATAAAAGGGCTATTTTAGTCTGGTTTCAAGGATTAGAATGGATAGAAGAACGTTTAAAAAGCTGTGAAGGGAAAGAAGTACTTATTCGCGGAAAACCAAAATTATATCGTAACTATATTCAATTTGCTCATCCTGAGCTTTTTCCTATTCATCCTATCCAAAATAATGCTTCTCCTAAAAAAATTGTTCCGATTTATAGCACTTCAGAGAAATTAAAACGAGTGGGGTTAGACAGCCGAGGAATTAAGAAGTTGATAGATAATCTTTTGGCGGTTGCAGAACCTTATATTATAGACCCATTGCCTCAGGGATATCAGCAAAAACTTCAATTGATAGACAAGCGCACTGCTTATAAAATTATTCATGACCCTGATGAGCGTTTAGAAGAAGCAAAACGCCGATTGAAGTTTGATGAAGCATTTTTATTGATGCTTATTCTACAACGACGAAAGTATTTATTGAAACGTTATAATCGTAGTTATCCGATGCCTAAGGACGGGGTTTATACCCGTACTTTTCTAAATGAACTACTGCCTTTTGAATTGACCCAAGCTCAAAAAAGGGTTTTAAAAGAGATAAAACAGGATATAGCTCAGGAGATTCAAATGAATCGCTTATTACAAGGAGATGTTGGCAGTGGTAAAACCATTGTAGCGTTAATAACCATGTTAAGAGCCATAGATAATGGTTTTCAGGCAGCTTTGATGGCACCTACGGAGGTCTTAGCAGAACAACATTTTAGAACCATTGTGAATTTAACAGCCAAAATGAATCTTCAAGTAGAGTTGCTTACAGGTCATTTAAAACCTTCTACTAAGGAGCGGATTTATTATGATTTACGTTCAGGACGTACGCAGTTGGTTATAGGGACACATGCTTTGATAGAAGATAAAGTGGATTTTAAGCGTTTAGGATTAGCTGTGATTGATGAACAGCATAAGTTTGGTGTGCGTCAGCGGGCAAAGCTAAGCATCCGTGGTGAACGACAACCCCATAATTTGCTTATGACCGCAACGCCCATCCCAAGAACCCTTAACATGGTACTGTATGGTGACTTAGATGTTAGTATCTTAGACGAATTACCCCCGGGACGAAAGCCTGTAAAAACCAAAGCCGTACCTTATAGCAAATATCCTAAGGTTTTACAATGGTTAAAAGACATGATTGAAAACAAAGGGTACCAAGCCTATATTGTTTATCCTTTGGTAGATGAATCGGAGAAATTGCCATTAGAAGATGTAAAAAATGGATTTGAGTTTATAAAAAAGACGTTTCCAGGGATTCCTGTGGGGATGATTCATGGGAAAATGAAATCGCAGTGGAAAGATTATGAAATGCAGCGATTTAAGCGAGGAGAAACAAAGATTTTAGTTGCTACTACGGTCATAGAAGTTGGGGTAGATGTGCCTGATGCAAACATTTTAATTGTGCATAATGCTCAACGTTTTGGATTATCGCAACTACATCAATTAAGAGGGCGTGTAGGTAGAGGTCACACCAAAGCCTATGCGATTTTATTGTACGATGAACAAATAAGCAGAGAAGCCAAACACCGATTAAAGGTTTTAGAATCTACTAACAATGGTTTTGAAATTGCTCAAGCGGATTTGCGTTTGAGAGGTCCTGGCGAACTCTTAGGTACAAAACAAAGTGGACTTCCTGATTTTAAGATTATTGATTTTATTGCAGATACGGATATATTCACTTTAGCGCGTCAAGTGGCGGAGCAAATGATTAGAGAAGACCCGTATTTTGAACAAAATCCTTTGTTGAAGGCGTATTTAGAGTATTATGTGGAGCGGTATCAGTTGCATCATTTAGTGCCGTAGTATGGGGGTTCGTCCTAAGAAGCGGTTTGGACAACATTTCTTACGCTCTCGTAAGATTCTTCAAAAGATTGTGGATGCGATTGAAGTAGTACCACAACAACTTTTAATAGAAATCGGTGCAGGCGACGGTCGTTTAAGCTTTGCACTTATAGAACGGTTTTCTAATCCCTTAGTTTTGATTGAAGTAGAACGGGAAGCGTGTCAGTACTTACGGCAACATCTACCTAAGCAAAAACGTATTCAATTATTTGAAGGTTCTTTTAAGCAGTACAAGATACAGGAACCTTGTTGGGTCGTGGGAAATTTTCCTTATAATCAAGTAGCAGCGATTGCTTTTTGGGTTTTAGAGCAACATTCATGGGTGGAGGGAGGAGTATGGATGGTGCAAAAAGAGGTTGCTCAACGCTATTGCGCTTCTCCAGGAAGTCGTCTGTATAACCTCTTAGCAGTACTATTGCAATCTTATTACCATTTGGAATATCTTTTTGATGTTCCTCCTAAGGCGTTTTATCCGCCTCCAAAAGTTTATGGAGCAGTTATTCGGCTAAAAAGGAAAGAAACTTTGCCGTCTGTACCTTTTGAAGTACTAAAAAAAATCGTTAAAAGTGCTTTTTCTAATCGTAGAAAAGTGCTGCGTAATACGTTAAGCACGTTTCGTTATCCAAAACGTTATGCGCATTTACGGGCAGAGCAATTATCTCCTGAGCAATTCCAAGAGATTGCAGCGATGAATTTGTCAAAAGGATAATGGGAAAGGGTTCAAGAAAAATTCCTACTTTTGTGCCAATGCAGGCGATTTATTTCATCATTGTAATGGGTATGTTTTTAGTTGCGTGTACCGATAGGGGAAAATCCTTTGATAAAGAATTCAGTCCGTTCTTATTCCAATACGGACGACTGCATGTTGGGGTACGTTCTCCCGATGGCACTACGGGACCAGGAAGATTAGTACGTCTTTATAGTAACAAACAAGATTGGGAGAATAAAAAAGTGTATCAAGCTGCTGTTACTAACGACATAGGTGTTGCTGTCTTTGATAGTGTCCATGTAGGAATGATTTACTATGACTGCTACGTTCCCAGCGAACCTCCACTATATGGATATGATTCTGTGTGGGTCGTTGCTGATACAGTAACCTATAAAACCCTTTATTTGAAGTGATTCTATTTTTATTGCTCTTTTTTACTTTTCTTCAAAGCGCTCCATTAAAAGACGCTGTATATGATAGTACTATTTACACAATCCAACTTTACCGAGGAGACAACCCTTTAACCCTTCCTTATTTGCTGCTTAATGAACAACAATATTTAACGCTTACATTTGATAAAATCGGTACAGAAGTTATTAGTGACTATGTGATAGACTTTATCCATTGCAATGCCGATTGGAGTCCCAGCACGTTGCTTCCTATAGAGTTTTATGATGGGATTATGCCTTTGTTTATTACCGACTTTCAACTTTCTCGTGGTACGTTAATTCCCTATGTGCATTATGAAATTCGTTTTCCTGAGGCTTCCAGCAGATTTAAAGTCAGTGGCAATTATATTGTGAGGGTTTATCGTCAAAGTGCTCCTGAAGAGGTGGTTTTCATGCGTCGTTTTGTTGTAATAGAACCCCAAGTGCGAATACAACCCTTATTTACTTGGGCACAACAACAAGGAAGACATCGCTTCCAACAACTACAATTCCGTCTTTACTTGAGTAATATTCCAATAGAAAATCCTCAGCAGGATATTAAAGTAGCGGTTTTACAAAACTTTCGTTGGAGCACAGCACAATGGTTTTATACCCCTACCTATCTATACCCTAATTTTTGGGAATATGACCTTAATACAGGTATGGCATTTCCTGGTGGCAATGAATTCAGACGAGTAGACTTGCGTAGTGTTCGCCGCTATGCACCATCCCTACGGATTTATGTCACCGACTCTGGATATACCGCCATCTTAAAACCTGATGTGCCCAGAACAACCATTCCCTATTTGCGAAATCCTGACCTCAATGGCTTCTACTATATTCGCTCTTACGATGATAATGACTCGCAATTGGAAGGGGAATATATATGGGTAACTTTTTTATTAGACTTTGAACCTTTTTTCAACGCTCCTATTTATGTTATGGGATGGCTAAGTTTGTGGGGGAATGACTCACGTTTTCAAATGCGTTATGACCCTAATTTAGGGTATTATCGTTGCGATGTGTTGTTGAAACAGGGGGTTTATGATTACTGCTATGCTGTACTGACGCAACAAGGGTGGGATGAAACGCCTTTGGAAGGAACACATCAAGAAACAGAAAACTTTTATACTATTCTTGTATATTTTCGCCGTTTTTCAGACCAATACGACCGCTTAATTGGTATTCGCCACGTCAATTACTACGACTAAAATAAAATACTATGAGCATTTTTGAACTTCATTTGGTTGTGAATCATTTCCCGGTAGTAACCGCTTTCTTAGCCCTCATTTCCTTAGCGTGGAGTTGGGTACAAAGAACAGGAGAGTTTTACCGCTCAGGAAGGCGCCTTTTAATCTACAATGGCGTTTTTGCTTTATTAGCCTATATCACGGGCTTGATTATAGAAGATAGCGCAGAAGCATTACGCTATCTTGACCACGATAGCATGGAATTACATGCTGCAATTGCTTTAGCAGCGTTAATTGTTTCTCTATTAGCTGCAGCCCTTGCTTTTGTTTTACCTAAGGCAGAAGAAAAAAATCGTTATTGGTTATTTTTTTTATCTTTAATAACTTTCATTACTTTGGCTACGTCAGCTTATTTTGGAGGACGTATTGCACACAAGGAGCTAAAACAAACGATTTCTGTGGAAGTACACGAAGATGACTAAGGTGCGTTTGGCAAAAGTAGCTACGACGCAGGAGGACTTCCCCCAGTGGCATTTCCCTGAATTCGCTTTTATCGGCCGGTCTAACGTAGGCAAATCCTCTTTAATCAATGCCCTTTTAAATCAAAAAGTCGCTTATACGAGTGCAAAACCTGGAAAGACAAAAGCCATTCATTTTTTTGTTGTGAGAGATAGTTGGGTGCTTGTAGACCTTCCTGGTTATGGTTTTGCAAAGATGAGTAAGCAGCAACGAAAGTATTTACAGCAGCTAACTTTAACGTATTTAGCAAAGCGACAACAACTAATCAACACCTTTATTTTAATAGACTTTTGCGTTCCTATCCAAAAGAATGATTTAAGGCAACTACATTGGTTAGGAATTCGCCAAATCCCTTTTAGTATTGTGTTTACAAAAATAGATAAGGTTTCTAAAAGTAAACGGGAAACTTACTTGAAAACCCATATAGCAAGATTGTTAGAGGATTGGCAACATTTGCCCCCTTATTTTTTGACTTCTTCTATAAAAAGAGAGGGAATAAATGCGCTTAAGAACTATATAGAACAACTACTAAAGCAATACAGAACGTTTGTTAGCTTTTAATGTTTCCTTCTAATATATTAGAGGCTATAAAACGCTAGAAGGTTTCTTGATTTTTCCACATCATGATAGCCATTTTTAACCCTCTCCTGTAGAAATACTTCTTGATAAAAATCACTTTTGGGAACTTAATAGTCCATTTGAGGGTTAAAGCAAATACCCTACTTTTGCCTTACAGGATTATTTTTAAAAGTCATGGCGTCTCTGTCTGAAAAAACAGTACTTATTAAAGAGACCATTTTTGAAGGTAAGCGATTTGTGCTGCAAAAAGTAGAAATAGATGGAAAAATCTATCTCTTAAAAACTGCGAAACCATGGCAACAAGTAGAACACTTGCTACGTAACGAATATCAAATTGGTAAACGCTTAGAACACATTCCTGATGTGCGCAAAGTACATGCCTTATTCCATTATCAAGGAAAATTAGCCCTTTTGTTGGAATATGTTCCATGGAAACCCTTGCAATCTTATATAGAAAAGCCGTGGGATATAGAACCCTTTTTAACCTTTGCCATCCAAATCGCTAAGGTTCTTCATCAAGTTCATGAAGCACAAGTTTGTCATAAAGACATCAATCCTACTAACATTTTATACAACCCTGAGCAGCAACGATTAAAGTTAATAGACTTTTCTATCAGTACTTATTTAGGTGAAGGGCTACATTTACACGGAGTACAAGATAGAATAGAAGGTACTTATGCTTACATGGCCCCAGAACAAACAGGAAGACTC
The DNA here is from genome assembly GCA_015490695.1 of Bacteroidota bacterium. GTDB lineage: Bacteria > Bacteroidota > Bacteroidia > SpSt-205 > S141-50 > S141-50. Next base: position 6,213 of record WFXK01000141.1, read on the forward strand.
TATCGCATGGTAGATTACCGAGCCGACCTTTATTCCTTAGGAGTCGTTTTTTATCAATTACTGACAGGTTCTTTACCTTTTGAAGTAGATAACCCTGAATTGATTATTTATGCCCATTTATCCCAGATTCCCCTTTCTCCTAAGGAGAAAAACGAAGAAGTACCGGAAGTACTCTCTGAAATAGTAATGAAATTATTAGCTAAAGCACCAGAGGACCGCTATCAAACCGCGTTAGGACTTTTAAACGATTTAAAAAAGTGCTTACAACAATGGAAGAAATCCCGAAGTATTGAGCCCTTCCCCTTAGGCGCTTTAGATAAAAGAGGGCAATTAGATGTTCCTTCTATTACTCAATATTATCCAGAGTTCCAAGAGCGGCTAACGACATGGCTAACGCGCGATAAGGCTTCTACTTCCGTGTTTTATTTGCATCTTCCTGAAGGCATTCCTGCTCAACCTTTTATAGACCAAGTTTACACTGCAGCCATTGGGCATAAAATCACGCCTTTTGTTATTCGCTGCGACACCCACCAACGCCCCTTAGCCCCCTTTAATTTAGCTTTTGAACGATTCCTCCAACAACTGCTTTCAGGAGCAGAAGAAACCCTCCAACGCTGGAAAGAAAAATTCTTAGAACACCTGCAAGGCTTTATACCTTATCTGCAACATAGTGTCCCTTCCTTAGCCAAAGTCATTACAGAACCTATAGAAACCCCTACGAAACAAGAAACAGAAACAGAAGCAATTCAAGATGCTTACTATAACCTTATTCGCTTCTTCCAAGAGGAACAAGGAGAACTATTATTCATCCTTTATCCTGCAGAACAATTAGAACCTTATTCTATAAAGTTTTTGCTTCGTTTACTGCAAGATGAACGTTTGAAAAAAGTATTGTAAAATGCGTTCATAGTAACGTTGTTTCTCTTCTTTCGTCAGTAATTTCAGTAATACTCTTCTTAATGCGCTGTGAGTAAGTTGGAATACAATCTCTTCTGGTTCCTCACTTGTCAGCAATGATAGGTCTGAAAGATTG
>WFXK01000142.1 GCA_015490695.1 Bacteroidota bacterium
GTTTATAACTTTGAAACTAATGAAGAATCAATATCCGAAACGTTTTGAATGCCTCACCGCTTTGAACAACTAAAGTGTAAATGCCGTTGGGTAAGGATTGCACATCAATGTGATGATAGAACTTCCCTTCGGATTGCAGGGGAATTTTTGTATGATATAATTTTTTCCCTTCTACGGAAAAGAGCGTGATAATAATAGGTTTTTTAAAACAACAACCCTTTACATAAAGGCTGTAGTGAGCAGGGTTAGGCGCTACAATAAAATCAGAAGAGACTTCTTTAGTAACAACCCCTACGGTGAAGTCACAAATTTCATAGCTAGAATAACCTCCTTCTATTCCTCCTTGGAAAACGAGTAGGGGAGTACATTGGGCTTTTGCACTGCTGTGTTGTCCACTAAGTCCCCCTCCTTGAAAGACTTTTAATGAAGCACATTGGGAATGGATTTCAGAGAAGTTCCCTGCTAAGTTTCCTCCTTGGAAGAGCGTTAATGTTTTGCATTGCGAATTGGTTTGGGTGGCGTTCCCTGCGAAGTGGCTCCCTTGAAAGACTTTCAATGTTTTGCATTGACTTTTGCTTTGCATGGTGTTACCTGCAAAGCTTGCACCTGAAAAGGGTTGGAGGTTATTACATTGGGTTTTCATGGCGAGGCTGTTGCCGGCGAAAGGACCTCCGCTAAAGTATTGTGCTCCTACTACCGAGAAACACAAACACCATGTTATCCATCGCATAGGGTTAGCTTTTTAAGGTTTTATCGGACGGCTCTACCGCCTACTCCTTTTCCTTGCCAGTCACTGGGTTGGACAAATTCAAATCGGGCGCTGATGCTGGTAACACAAGCATTGTTGTAGGAAGTAGAAGTAGAGCGACAAGCGCTGTCACTCCATGCTCCGCCTCTAATGATGCGGTAGGCGGCATGATAATTGGTATCTACGGGCCATCCTGCTACATCGGCTTTGCCATTGTTGTTTAAATACCCATCTCCTAAAGGGACCCCTTGAGCGCATGGGTTACCAGAAACACCACAAATGTAGTCTATAGCCCATTCTGCGACGTTCCCACTCATGTCCATTACACCGAAGTAAGAAGCACCTGTGCTATCGGTTCCAGCTTCTCCAGGTTCAGCACATAAACCTACTCTTGCAGGTCCTTGCCCCCCATCTCCTCCTGTAAAAGAAATGTTGCCTGCAATAACGTTCTTTTCTGGTGCATCAGGTCCCTCTGTACCATTTTCCGGTCCGCTGAACCCTGTTACGGGACGATTGTTCAGCCCATGGGCAAATTGTCCTTCTGCCGTAGAGCCAAAACCTCTGGCTGCTTTCTCCCATTGTAATTCCGTTGGAGGGCGCAACGCTGCCCAATCACAAAAAGCTAAAAACCCATCCCATGAAATAAAAGCACAAGCTCTATAAGGCCTGTCTGCTTTGTAACCACTACCTGCAAAAGTTACCGTATGGCGAAAACTACCATAAAACCCACTATTATCCGTATAAGTATTAACAGGATTGGTATTCATAAAATCTGCCCATAAACCTTGTGTGATTTCATATTTCATTATGAAAAAAGCATTATAACCTTTAGGAAAAGTGTCTGTAACTGTATTGCAGCAGGACTGCACCCATCCATCAGCGCTTCCACACCAGTTTCCATTGGGTAGAAACTGATGGTCAGCGCAAATAGAGATGGCGTTTTCAGAAGTGATTTGTATAGGACAGGAAGAGGTAGAAGCATGGAAAGCGCCCCGAGAAGCTACAACACTTCCAGGGCAAGGACCATCGCCTATGTAGAAAGGTCCTTGAGGAATATATACCATTTCCAATCCAAAAACCCGCACTTCTAAGGAATCGCCTGGAGCGGGCAAATTACTTACTGTTAACACAACATTTACATCTATGGTGCCTGAGCCCGTAGTGGTAGGTCGTAGCATCACGCCTGTGTTGTTAGGGCTTGGATCTATACCAACCACTGTTCCAATATCTGCTGGATTGTTGCTTACAGTAATAACAGGCTCTAAGGAAGCATAACTGCCAGGATTAGCCGTTACAGAAACATTTGTAATGAGTCCATGTGTCCATTGAAGCGTAGGTGAGGCATTACAAGGTTTGAATTTAACAAAAATCCATACTGCGTCATAGTTATAGGGCCAACCTGTGCCTGCGCGCCAAGAATTCTCCCAATATACTCTAAAAGAGACTGTTTTAGTACTAAGGTCAAAGGCAACGTTGCTAATATTTAAGGCATTGCCATAGAGATACCCTACTGCTACTAATGCCCATAAAAAGAATATTCTTTTCATAGCTACCTCCACTTTATTTGTTACAAAATTATCGTTTAATAGTAGTGAAATACAAAGACAATTTTTACTAAATTGCGAAGGAGAATTCTGTGTAATA
>WFXK01000143.1 GCA_015490695.1 Bacteroidota bacterium
GCGTAGCTCAGTTGGTAGAGCAGCGGCCTTCCAAGCCGCAGGTCGCGGGTTCGAGTCCCGTCGCCCGCTCAGCGGTTGCCGTTGTAGCTCAGGGGTAGAGCGCTTCCTTGGTAAGGAAGAGGTCGGCGGTTCAAGTCCGCCCAACGGCACGAAAGCAACTTTGTAAGAACCATGGCAAAAGAAGTATTTGACCGTTCAAAACCACACGTCAACATCGGAACTATCGGGCACGTAGACCACGGAAAGACTACATTAACCGCAGCCATTACGCATGTGTTGAGTAAGAAAGGGTTAGCGGAAGAGCGCGATTATGAGTCTATTGATAATGCGCCTGAAGAAAAAGAGCGCGGTATTACCATTAATACGGCTCATGTGGAGTATCAAACCGAAAACCGCCATTATGCCCATGTAGACTGTCCTGGACACGCTGACTATGTGAAAAACATGGTTACAGGGGCAGCACAAATGGATGGCGCAATTTTAGTGGTTTCCGCAACCGATGGCGTTATGCCTCAAACCCGTGAACACATCTTATTGGCTCGCCAAGTTGGCGTACCCTACATTGTCGTTTTTATTAATAAAGTAGATGCAGTGGACGATGAAGAGCTAGTGGATCTGGTAGAGATGGAGGTTAGAGAGCTGTTAAATGAGTATGGTTATCCTGGAGATGAAGTTCCTGTTATCCGAGGAAGTGCACTTGGTGCTTTAAATGGTGAACCGCAATGGGAGGAAAAAGTGTTAGAATTACTTAAAGCAGTAGATGAATACATTCCATTACCTCAGCGCGATATTGATAAACCTTTCTTGATGCCTATTGAAGATGTGCTGTCTATCACAGGTAGGGGTACTGTAGTAACAGGACGTATTGAAAGAGGACGTATTAAAGTAGGTGAAGAGGTAGAAATTGTTGGGTTGCGAGAAGATAAATTAAAGACTACGGTTACAGGTGTGGAGATGTTTAGAAAGATTTTAGAAGAGGGACAAGCTGGTGATAACGTCGGTTTGTTGTTGCGTGGTATAGATAAACGTGAGGTAAGAAGAGGGATGGTTGTTGCGGCACCTGGTACGGTAACACCGCATAAGAAATTTAAAGCAGAGGTGTATATTTTAACCGAGAAGGAAGGAGGTCGTAAGAAACCGTTCCGTTCTGGTTATCGTCCGCAGTTTTTCTTCCGTACAGCAGACGTAACAGGTACTATCACTTTGCCTGAGGGAGTAGAAATGGCAATGCCTGGGGATAATTTAACGATTTTTGTAGAGTTGATTTATCCGATTGCATTAGAAAAACAATTACGTTTTGCTATTCGTGAAGGCGGTCGTACGATTGGGGCAGGACAAGTAACAGAAGTTTTAGATTAAATACAGGGTACGGGCGTAGCTCAATTGGTAGAGCGCCGGTCTCCAAAACCGGAGGTTGCGGGTTCGAGTCCTGCCGCCCGTGCAAAATGAAATGGCTAAAGAAAAAAATCCAACCCTATATAGACGAATTAGCTAAAGTAGAATGGCCTTCATGGGACGAATTACAAGTCAATACCGTAACCGTATTAGTCGCATCCTTACTATTAGCCATTGTGGTTGCTATCATGGATTTTGTGTTCCAACAAGTAATGACCTTTCTATATCAATTATTTATCACTTAAAAGGAACGTTCTATGGCATTTGAATGGTACGCAGTACGTTGTAGAACAGGAAGAGAAAAACACGTAAGACAATATTTAGAAAGTGAATTAGAGCGTAATGGTATGCAGGCACAAGTAAAAAGAATTATAATTCCTTTTATTCGTGCTCCTTATCGTAAAGGAGGAAAAAAATTGCGTACACGGGAAGCCAGTTTGATGCCAGGCTATTTGTTCGTAGAAGCAGAAATGACCCCTGAGTTAATTCAATTAGTTCGTTCTATTCCAGATTGTGCAGGATTTGTAGGAACAGAACGGGGAAGAAAACCTACCCCTATTCCAGAACAACAAATAAAACAAGTGCTACAAAAAGTAGAAGAAGCGAAAGAAAAAGGTGAATTATTAGAAAGCGAATTTGAAATTGGGGAAGCCGTACGGATTATTGATGGTCCTTTTAGTAGCTTTGAAGCAACGATTCAAGAAATAGACACGGAAAAAGGACGTTTAAAAGTACGAGTAAAGATTTTCGGTAGGGAAACTCCTGTGGAAGTGAGTTTTACGCAAGTAGAACGAATTATATAAAAATACTATGGCTAAGGAAGTAAAGGCAGTTATTAAATTACAGATACGGGGAGGACAGGCAACACCAGCACCACCAGTAGGACCTGCATTGGGTTCTAAAGGAGTAAATATTATGGATTTTTGTAAAAAGTTTAATGCGCAGACACAAGATAAAGCAGGGCAATTGTTGCCTGTGATTATTACAGTGTACAAAGACAACACCTTTGATTTTGTTGTTAAGACGCCTCCTGCGTCGGTGCTTTTAATGCAAGCGGCAGGAGTAGAAAAAGGCTCTTCAGAGCCTAACCGTAAAAAGGTTGGGAAAGTTACATGGGACCAGATTAAAGAGATTGCGCAAATTAAGTTGCCTGATTTGAATTGTTTTACTTTGGAGGCGGCGATGAAACAGATTGCAGGAACCGCCCGTAGTTGCGGCATAGAAATTGAAGGAACGCCCCCTTGGGAACAACAAAAAAATCCAGCATAAATTATGGGAAAGAAACGAGGAAAAAAGTATTTAGAAGCATTAAAGCAGTACGATAGAAAGAAAGTCTACCCCATAGACGAAGCGATAGAGATTTTGAAAAAAATAAAATTTGAGCGTTTTGATAGCAGTGTAGAGATGGCAGTGAACCTTGGGGTAGACCCAAGGCATGCGGACCAAATTGTACGAGGTGTAGTGAATTTACCCCATGGAACAGGAAAAGAAGTAAAAATCTTGGTATTAACTTCTCCTGATAAAGAAAAGATTGCAAAAGAAGCAGGAGCGGATTATGTAGGATTAGAGGAATATCTTAAAAAGATAGAACAGGGGTGGTTAGATGTGGATGTGATTTTAGCGACGCAAGATGTGATGCCGCAAGTAGCCAAGTATGGACGTATTTTAGGTCCTAAGGGGTTGATGCCCAGTCCTAAGAACGGACGTTTGATTCCACCAAAGCCCGATGCGCTTGCTCAAGCCATTAAAGAATTTAAACAAGGGAAAGTGGATTTTCGCGTGGACCGCTACGGTATTGTTCATTTAGGCATTGGAAAGATTTCTTTTCCAACAGAGCATTTAGTAGAGAACGCAAAAGAAGTGATGCAGACTTTATTGGCATTAAAGCCAGAGAACGTAAAAGGAACCTACGTACAACGTATACACGTTTGTACTTCTATGAGTCCGAGTGTTGAGGTGGAACGTAGTTCACTAATGCAGTAGTGCTATGGGAAAGACAAGAGAAGAGAAGAAAGCAATAGTTGCCGAATTGAAGGCACGCTTAAAGGAGGAGAAAAACTTTTATATTGTTAACGTCGCTGGCTTAAAGGCGACGGAAGACAATCTTTTTAGAAAGAAGCTTTATGAAAAGGGGTTACGTTTGAAGGTCGTTAAAAATACGTTATTGAAGAAGGCGTTAGAGCAGGCTGCGGAAGAGGCGGCTAATGGAGTAGACTATAGTGCGATTTATGAGGTGTTGCGGGGGAGTTCTGCAGTGATTTTCGTAAAAGATGCGTTAAGTGAGCCAGCAAAGGTTATTAAAGCCTTTCGGGAAGAATTAGGTAGAGATGCGCCGCAGTTAAAAGCGGCTTATATAGAAGAAAGTGTTTATATTGGAGATGAGCAATTAGAAGCGTTAACAAAGATTAAGAGCAAGCAAGAATTAATTGCGGAACTTATTGTACTTTTGCGCTCTCCAATTTATCAAGTATTGCAGACGCTACAATCGGCGCCGACGACCTTAATGCAGTTATTGAAAAGTTTAGAGGAGCGAACCTAAGTATTCTATACAAATTTAAAGTTGTTTAGAGCGATGGCAGCGGACTTAAAGGCATTAGCAGAACAGCTTGTCAATCTGACGGTAAAGGAAGTAAAGGAATTAGCCGACATTTTGAAGGAGGAGTATGGCATTGAGCCTGCCGCAGCGGGTGCTGTGGTGGTAGCAGGCGGTGGTGCTGAAGCCGCCGAAGCCGAAGCAAAAGAAGAAAAAACCGCCTTTGATGTGATTCTCCAAGAAATTGGACCTAAAAAACTACAAGTTATCAAAGAAGTGCGCGCTATTACAGGTTTAGGACTGAAAGATGCTAAAGAATTAGTAGAAAAAGCGCCTTCTACCATTAAAGAAGGCATTCCTAAAGCAGAAGCCGAAGAAATTAAATCCAAATTGGAAGAATTAGGCGCTAAAGTAGAAATTAAGTAAGTTTGCCCTGCCCAAGTATCTTATGAAACTTCTACATCTTAGTACTAAGGTGCCATCTCTTCCCCTTGTGAAAGAGGGAGGAGGTGGTTCTGTTTTATAAAAACTTAATCTTTTAGACTATGGCAAAAAAACAAAATAAAAAGAAACACAAAATCCCAAGCATTTACGAGTCAGACCGTATCAGCTTCGCAAAAGCCCCTTCTAAGGCAGAAATCCCTGATTTGCTTTCTATACAAATAGAATCTTTTAAAGCCTTCTTCCAAGTAGATACCCCCGCCGATAAACGAAAAGAAGAGGGACTTTATAAAGTCTTCAAAGAAAACTTTCCTGTAACCGACTCCAGAGAAAACTTCGTTTTAGAATTCTTAGACTACACCATAGACCCCCCACAATATAGTGTTGAAGAGTGCAAAGAGCGGGGGCTGACCTACTCTGTATCCTTAAAAGCAAAATTCTTCCTCTATTGTACAGACCCCGAATACAGCGACTTTGAACCCAAAACCCAAGAGGTCTATTTGGGAAAAATCCCTTATATGACACCCAATGGTACCTTTATTATTAATGGTGCTGAAAGAGTCGTGGTCAGTTTATTGCATAGAGCCCCAGGAATCTTTTTCGGGCAAACCTTGCACACTTCAGGAATTAAGATTTATAACGCTAAAGTAGTTCCTTTCAAAGGTTCGTGGGTGGAATTTACTACAGACCCGAATAATATTTTGTGGGTTTACATAGAAGGAAAGAAAAAATTTCCTGCTACGACCTTTTTGCGAGCTATAGGTTACTCTAGCGATAAAGATATTTTGATGTTGTTTAATTTAGCTAAAGAAGAACCTGCTACGGAGGAAAATTTAAAACGTTTAAAAGGAAAACGTTTAGCAGGGCGAGTGGTCAAAACATGGATGGAAGATTTTGTTGACCAAGAAACCGGTGAAGTAACTTCCGTAGAACGCCGTGAAGTTTTGGTAGAACGTGGCGACGTCATCAATGATGATGTTATAGAATTGATTTTAGAATCGGGACAAGATACTATTTTGATTTTAACCGATGATAAAATACAGCAACGTTATTCAGTGATTTTAGAGACTTTAAAGAAAGACCCTGCAGATTCTGAGACGCAGGCAGCGGAATTGATTTATCGTACTTTACGTAGTGCCGACCCACCCGACGAAGAAACTGCCCGAAGAACCGTAGAAGGACTATTCTTCAACCCTAAACGCTATAACCTTGGAGAAGTAGGACGTTATCGTATCAATAGAAAACTCCATCAAAATAATCCGAATATTCCTAAAGAGGTATTAGAAAGTCAAGTGCTTACCAAAGAGGATGTAGTAGCTATCATAGAATACATTGTTAAAATGATTAACGGGGAGGCTCTACCGGATGACCAAGACCATTTAAGCAATCGCCGTGTTCGTACTATAGGAGAACACCTTTATAATCAGTTCTCTGTTGGTCTAAGCCGCTTAGCCAAAGCCATGCGAGAACGTATGAACATTAGAGATAGCGAAATCTTTAGTCCCTCAGACCTAATCAATACCCGTATTTTAACAGGTGTGGTCAATCAGTTCTTTGCTACGGGACAATTAAGCCAGTTCATGGACCAAACCAATCCTTTATCTGAACTCACGAATAAACGAAGGATTTCTGCTGTTGGTCCTGGAGGCTTAAGTAGAGAACATGCAGGGTTTGAAGTACGGGATGTGCATTATTCCCACTATGGTAGATTGTGCCCTATTGAAACCCCTGAAGGTCCAAGTATTGGATTGACTACTTCTTTGTGTGTTTATGCAAAAGTGAACCGCTTAGGGTTTTTAGAAACCCCTTATTTCCCTGTAAAGAATGGTAAGGTAGATTTTAGTCGTATTGTTTATTTAAGTCCTGAAAAAGAGCAGGAGCATACGTTAGTGCCTGCTACGGTTCCTGTGGACGAAGAGGGGAATATTATTCCTGAGCGGGTGCAGGCAAGGCGCCACGGAGACTATCCTATTGTTTCTCGGGAAGAAGTAGAATTTATGGATGTAGCAACGAACCAAATGGTTTCTGTCTCTACTTCGTTAATTCCATTTTTAGAACATGATGACGCAAACCGTGCTTTAATGGGTTCTAACATGCAACGTCAAGCAGTACCTTTATTAGAACCCGAAGCACCCATCGTAGGTACAGGAATGGAGCGAAAAGTTGCAGCTGACTCCCGTAGACTCATCATCGCAGAAGGAAAAGGAGAAGTGGTCTATGTAGATGCTAATGAAATCCATATCCGATACGAAAGAGATGAAAAAGAAGCGTTAGTTTCTTTTGAAGGTCCTGTAAAAGTGTATAAACTGCCTAAGTTTAAGCGAACGAACCAAAATACTTGTATTAACATGCGTCCATTGGTGCGTGTAGGTGATAAAGTAGAAAAAGGAATGGTCTTATGTGAAGGGTTCTGTACTGCTAAAGGAGAGTTAGCCTTAGGAAAAAACCTTTTAGTTGCTTTCATGCCTTGGCGTGGCTATAACTTTGAAGATGCTATCGTTATCAGTGAACGCTTGGTCATAGAAGATGTTTATACCTCTATTCATATAGATGAATTTGAAGTAGCGGTAAGGGAAACGAATGTTGGACGGGAGGAATTAGTACGAGAAATTCCTAATGTTAGTGAAAAAGCTACAAAGAACTTAGATGAAAATGGGATTGTTCGTATTGGTGCGGAAGTAAGAGAGGGGGATATTATTGTTGGTAAGGTAACGCCTAAGAGCGAGTCGGATGCCACCCCTGAAGAGCGTTTATTAAGAGCCATTTTTGGTGACAAAGCAGGAGAAGTAAAAAACACCTCTTTAACCGCTCCCCCTGCCTTTTATGGAATCGTTATTGATAAAAAACTCTTTTCTGCTCAACCAAAATATGATGATAGAGAGTATATTAAAAAACGTACGAAACAATTAGAACAAGAACGAAAACAAAAATTGAGTGCTTTAGATGAAGAAATGATGCAAAAATTAGAAAAATTAGTTGGGAAAGCCAAGATAAAACGTTTACGTACTGTAGATGGTGAGGAGCTAGCACCCAAGGGGAAACCATTTTCTAAAAAATACATTAAGCGAATTCCATTTTTACAATTGAATCCAAGTGATTGGACAGAAGATGAGGAGTTAAATCAATGGATAGAGCGGTTGTTTAAGAATTATCGTAGGAAGTACAATGAGATAGACACGTATTATCGTCGTAAGATGACGGAGCTAGTCAATGGAGATGAGCTACAACGTGGGATTTTACAATTAGCTAAGGTTTATATAGCAAGAAAGCGAAAGATTAAAGTGGGGGACAAGATGGCAGGACGCCATGGAAACAAAGGAGTGATTGCAAAAGTGGTTCGTCAAGAAGATATGCCGTTTTTAGAAGATGGTACTCCCGTAGATATTGTTTTGAACCCCTTAGGTGTGCCTTCCCGAATGAATATTGGTCAGATTTATGAGACTTTATTAGGTTGGGCAGGGAAGCGTTTAGGGGTTAAGTTCGCTTGTCCTATCTTTGATGGTGCTTCCTTGGATGAAATCAATCAATGGTTAAAGAAAGCAGGATTGCCTAAGGATGGCATTACTTATCTTTATGACGGAAGAACAGGAGAACGCTTTGACCAACCTGCGACTGTAGGATATATCTATATG
>WFXK01000144.1 GCA_015490695.1 Bacteroidota bacterium
GTATGGGGTTAGGTGGGGCGGTTACTGCCCTTGGAGCAGACTGGGGAAGCGCTGCCGTCAATCCCGCAGGCTTAGGAATGTTCAGAAAAGGCGAAATCAGTATCACCCCAGCTATCCATAGCATCACAAGCAACCTCACAATGCTAGACCAAAACAACAAAAGCACGAAAACTAACTTTAATTTGACTTCATGGTCGTTTATCATCGCTAACCCCATCTATAGCCCCGAAGGAGATGGAACCTTAAAAACCGAAGGATTTAAATCATGGACCTTTGCTTTTGGCTATACGAACTTAGCCAATCATCACAGCCGTAGAAGCGCTGTGGGCTTTAATCAACAAAATTCTGTTACCGACTGGTTAGCCTCTATAAGCAACGGCAACGACTTTAATGTCATTGCTAACCCCGATAACGGCTACTATTACCCTTACATCGCGTGGTGGACCTACGCCATTGATACCTTGGCAGGAAGCAGTAGCCAATACTTGGGAGTTGCTAACAAAGCCAATGTAGAACAACAATACTATGAATTTACTTCAGGGAAAACAAGTGACTGGACCATTGCTTTCGCAGGCAACTGGAGCGATAAAATCTTTGTTGGTTTGGGAATTAATATCCGAGATTTGCGATTTAGCTACACTCCAAGAAGCATTAAGGAAAAAGACATTAACAATGTTTATCCTGATACGGTTTTTAATCCTGCTAATGGACAATATCCTTTTGAAGAGCTGCGTCTTATAGAATCGCTAGAATTAGCAGGAACGGGGATTAACGTCAATTTCGGTGTGTTAAGCCATGTTACCGACTTCCTTCGTATTGGTTTTGGTATTAAAAGCCCTTCGTATGTTGCAGTGCGGGAGGAGTACGGCTCAAGGATAGAGCATGTTTTTGCTGACAGTTTATGGACAGCTGACATCCAAGGAAACTTTTCCTATAAGTTAGTGATGCCTTTTGAAGTATATGCAGGTGCAGCGATGTTATTAGGGAAATGGGGCATGATAAGCGTAGATGCTTTTTATAAAGACCCAACACAAATGCTTTTTGATGCTCAAGAAGGTATTAATGTCTTTAGTGACCTTAATGAATCCATAGGGCGTTATTTTCAAACCTTGTATGGGGTGCGCGGTGGCGCAGAATTCCGTTATGAAACCTTCTATGTACGTCTTGGTGGTGGCTATCAAAGTCCCTTGCTAACCCCAGAAGCATCCATATACTACGACCAAGAAGGGAATCAAAAAACTTTAAACGATGCCACCATTCATTATAGCGGAGGAATAGGATTCAGAACAAAAGATTTTTATGTAGACATTACTTTCTTCCAACAAAAAAGCCAAGAAAAATATCTGCTTTATGATATAAAAGAAAGTGGTTACTATAAAAACACGGGACAAGAGCCTGTAATTATTCATCGTAAAACGCTAACTTCTGTGTTAATGAGCTTTGGATTACGTTTTTAATCATGGAAGAGCGTCAATGCCTGTTTTGTAAGTCACCACTAAATCCTTATGTCAAAACAAAGGACTTTATGGTTACAAAAGAGCCTTTTGAGGTTTATGTATGTTCTTCGTGTGGTTTGGGGGTAACATTGCCGCAGCCCAAAGATGTTGGTAAATATTATCGTTCTGAGGAGTATTTGTCGCATCAAGAGCGTAGGGATAATTGGTTTCAAAGGATTTACCATTGGGTTCAGCACTATACGTTTTGGAAGCGTAGGCGTTTGTTGGAACGTTTTGTTTCAGGAAGACATATTTTAGACTATGGTTGTGGAAGGGGGGCTTTTGGTACCTATTTAACACAACAAGGGTGGCATGTCGTAGGGGTTGAATTAGATGAAAACGCAAGAAAACAAGCACAAAAAAACTTTCCAACTTTCCACCCAGAAGAAAAAACTTATCTGCAAAAGGCTTATGACGTGATATTACTTTGGCATGTCTTAGAACATTTATATACACCTTTAGAGACGTTACGGCAATTGTGTTCGTGTTTGAAGCCCAGTGGGGTTTTGGTGATTGCAGTGCCCCATTACGATTCTCCCCATGCTCGGTACTTTAATACTTTTTGGGCAGGATGGGATGTGCCTCGGCATCTGTTCCACTTTTCCAAAACCTTTATGAAAAAACAGCTGCCTGAGTACTTAAAGCTACGTTGCAGAGCTTATTACCCTCTGTACATAGATGGTTTTTACACAACGATTTTATCGGAGCGGTATCAAAAAGGCGCAAATTTTTGGAATCTCCCCTTAGGGGCTTTAAAAGGTGCTTTCTTAGCCCTACAAGGCTGTGATGCCCAATGCTACGTCTATGCATCCTAAAAGTTTGTTATCTTTGCCAAAGCCATGACAACACCCCGACAATGGAAGTTTGTTAATTCCATCAAAGAAGCTTTTTTGCTTCCTATAAATCGTATCTTTATTGCTTTTTGGAGCCTTGGGGCTTTGGCTATCGGTATCTATTTTTTAATCAGAGGAAAATTATTTGAAACTTCCTTTTGGTATGTACTCATTACTTATGCCTTAGTAGGATTAGGGCTGGAACAACTACTGCTATATCGCATCACTTCCCTAAAACGTTTTAGAGAATATTTAGAGCGAAAATACAAACAAGACCCTTTAACCCATCAATTAGAAGTTTTAAGGTTAATTAAAGACTTACCTGCACAGTTATTGGAAAGATACAGGCAGTTTTATCAAAAGAAAATGAAGATTATGGAGTTTATTCGTAAACATGAGCAGGATGGTGAGGGTGATTTAAATAAGGTTCAAGAAATAGAGCGTTATTACGTTACGTTATTGGCTTTATTAGCGAAGACATATGATAGGAAGCAAAATTTTATAGAGGGGAGTTTAGAGGAGAAGCGGATTCAGGACGAGATACGGGTTATTAAGGCACGTTTGAGCAAGGAGACGCATCCGAAGTTAAGGGCAGTTTTGCAACAACGCCTGCAGCTTTTAGAACAGCGCCGAGGAACCTCCTCAGAAATTGTAGTACAGAAAGAAACGATAGAACTGCAATTAAAAAACTTGGAAGATACCCTACAATTTATGATAGATACTACCCTCATGCAACAAGATGCTTATGAACTGACTATGAAATTATCACAATTAACACGAGAATTAAGTGTGGATTTTGAAAGTCAAATAGAGATTCAGCGTTATCTTTATGGTGAGGTGTTGTCGCAGGAGAATCCAAAATAGCCTTCTTTGCTATGCCATGTTAGAAAGAAAGAAGGGGTTTTAGGTGGTGTGGGATGAAATAGAAAAGCGTGTAATGTTCCTTCAAGACGTTGATACGGAATGCTTTGCTGTTGTAAATGACGTTCCCATAATAAGTGATTTTGATGATAGGGTTTTATAATCAAATAGAGTGTAGTGCCTTGGACAAGTGCTGCAATAAGCGGTAATGCCCATTGCTCCAAGGTATGGAATAACTTTTCAAGATTGCTACTTTGCCAATAATGTAAGGTGCTTAATTGATAACAATAAAGTTTTTTTAATTGTGTATAGGCAGGCGAACGCTCTTGAGTTCTTTTTTCGCTAATACAAGTTCCTTGTTTTTGTGGCGTTTTAAAAGAACGTACCCATAAAGGAATCTTTTTTTGTTGTAGGGGAGCTAAGGTTTTAGGATGAATTACTTTTGCGCCATAGAAGCTCAAAAGTGCTGCTTCGTCGTAGGTTAAAGAGGGATATACCTGTGCTTCAGGATGCTCTTCGGGGTCTTGATTATAAATCCCTTCAACGGCTTTCCAAACAATCACCTCTTTTGCTTGAAGTAAACAAGCATAAATGGCAGCGGAATAGTCCGAACCCTCTTTTCCCAACGTGGTTATGTGTCCATCTAAGGTAGAGGCAATATAACCTGCGGCTACAAGGTAGTCATGTTGTTGTAGTTGTGGAATAAGCCATTTTTGAAGACTTTTTTCTGTTGCTTGCCAAAGCACCTGCGCAGCACCATAGCGATTATCGGTTTTTATACATTGCGTAGAATCTACATACCCTGCATTGTAGCCTAAGGATTTCAAATAGTGGAATACGATAGCAGAAGCCCATTGTTCACCAAAAGCAACAATGCGGTCTAAAACACTGGGAGGTAAATCTTTTAGTAATAAAACACCCTTAAGGACTTCTTTAAGCACTTCAAATTGTTTTGAGAGAGAGGTTTGAATGGGATTTTGCTCAGGGAAAAGCTGTTTTACAATATTAAAATAAAACCTTTGGATAGTATCAAAAGTATCCCATAGCGCTGTTTCTTTTTTTTTAGCGGCACATTGGGCTAAATATTCTAAGTTTTTCGTTGTTTTTCCTAAGGCAGAGACAACAATAATTGCTGGGGGAGTAACATGGTTTTTAATAATAGCAGCTACGTGTTTGATAGCGGTTGCATCTTTTAGTGCAGCTCCCCCGAACTTATGAACACTAAGCGCCAAACCACTTATTTCAAACGATTGTAATAAATTGGCGAATGGTCAAATTGCTCGTAATCGTAATCAGGCAATAATTCAATTTTTACGTGGTTGATCGCTGCTGTAAGCCCTTCTAAAAACTTGTTGAAATCTTCTTTGTAGATAAAAATCCGAGATTTTTTCGGCTTTTCTTCTTTTACGATTTCGGTGATTACAACGTAATAGTCATCTTGGTTTTGCGTTGCTTTGACATCAAAGATGTACACTCGCTTCCCAGCCTTGACCTTCACTGAATATAACTCTCTCATCGCTTTTTTTGAAAGGTTAGGCAAAATTATAGCTTCTAAATAGAAAATCCAAACGACCCTTCATGGC
>WFXK01000145.1 GCA_015490695.1 Bacteroidota bacterium
AAACAAAGAGAAGCGAGCTCGTTTTGTTATGCTCCTTCATCATTTCTTTTATAAAGGCGATTTCACTATTATGGAAGCCGTAACTACAGAATCCTCTTTTCAGTCTATTTCATCCTTGTTGGAACCCTTCTTAAAAGACTTTCCTCTAAGCTACCTGTGTTTTGGAGACCATGAACTTTCTTTATTTGCAACTTCTTACATTGCCTTATGGCTTGATAAGTGGTTTTCACAACAGCCTCCTGAGGCAAGCACCTCTGCTTCGCACTCTTTTAGAAAAGAAAAGCAAAACCAAAAAAACTTAAAACAAGCAGAACAATTATTACGTCAGTATTTTTCTCAAACACGTCAAGAAAATTGGCACCAGACACTGAAAGAATGGTTATTGGACCAGTATGTTCAACAACTTTATCCTCAGATTGCACAATTAGCAAAGTTCTTAGGAAGAAAAGAAGCTTTGGAAGAACAAAATGTAACAGCCCAATGGCATCAGCAACAATGGGGAAAATCAGAAATTAGAGGTATTCGCTTATCTAATGACCTAAGTATTGTATTACCTATGGAATTAGGATTGATGGCAGTTCCAGAATTAGAGCTGTTATTTATGAAGAAGTTTGCTGAACAAGAGTTGCTTTCTTTGGATTATCGTGCTTATGAAGAGACAGCTTATCGTTCCGAACAAAAAGGACCCATTATTTTGTGCATAGACACCAGTGCTTCTATGGCAGGCATGCCAGAATTGCTTTCTAAAGCCTTGGCTTTGTGTCTAATCACTACTGCCTTAGAAGAAAAACGTCTTTGTTATGTGATTAGCTTCGCTATCAACATTGAAACGTTAACTTTGCAAGACCCTTATGAAGACTTACCTAAGTTAATTCACTTTTTACAGCAGGGATTCCATGGAGGAACCGACGTAACCTTAGCGCTAAGTGCCGCATTAGACCAATTAAAAAAAGAACCCTATCAAAACGCTGATATTGTAGTGATTTCTGATTTCGTAATGCCTACCCCTGCTCCTGAACTGCTTCAAAGAATATGGCATCAAAGACAACAAGGAACCCGCTTTTTTGCTATCGTCGTAGAACAAGACTACTATATAGAAAGCGACATCCTCTTCTTTTTTGACCAACATTGGAAGCTACGCTGCTTGGGAGATAAAGAAAGCTTTCAAGTTGTTTTGCAATCCATTGAAGAAAAACTTTTTTGAGTTAATACAAGAGAAGCTTTTACAAAGAACTATATTTGCTATTCACAACAGAGGCGATACTACGCTTCCATTTATAAGAAGTAATTTGCCGTCTATCATAGAATAATGACTACTCAAACTACAAAAGTGGAAAGTATAGTATAAAAGGTATACTTTTGCCCAAACCTAAATGACCAAGCACATGGTGCGTAGCGTGTTTTTACTATGGGTGGCGATAGTTATCGCCCTTGCGCAAACCCAGCAACCGATAAAACGCTGCTTGGCATGGGAAAGCCTCAGCGAAACACAACGACAACTTATAGAAGCCTTAGAGCCTATCATCGAAGCAAAAATTCAAGAATATCAAAACGACCCAACAGCAAGACACAATTGGACCGTATGGCGCGTACCTGTGATTTTCCACGTATTGTATCGTAACAACACAGAACGCCCTTCTACCACTCAGATTATTCAACAATTAGATGTACTTAATCAATCTTTTAGAGGTTTAATAGCCAATGGAGGGAATACCCCGCCAGAGTTTTTATCCTTAGTTGGCGATGCGCGCATAGAGTTTGTTTTTGCGCAAATAGACCCATGGGGAAATCCAACCAGTGGCATCAATTGGGTAAATACCACGCCGCCTAATGGCGTTTGTTTTAACACAGGCCCTAATTCATGGGAGGAGCGAAGCAGTGCCACAGGTGGTGTAGACCCTTGGGACCCTAATCGTTACTTAAACATCTGGATAGCCAATTTATGTGGGGGCGTACTTGGTATTGCTACCTTCCCTGGCGATAATACTTCACCCCCGGGGGTTTCTATAGATTACACTACTCTGCCAGGCGGTATTCCTCCCTTTAATTTGGGTTTTACTGCTGTGCATGAAGTAGGACACTACCTTGGCTTAAGACATATATGGGGCGATGTCTATGATGTTAGTACTAACCAATACCTCTGTGGTGATGATAAAGTAGGTGACACTCCCCCACAACAAGGTCCCACCAGCAACTGCCCTGGTCATCCAGCTGCAGGTGGCTGTGGAGTGCCTAAAATGTTTCAGAACTTTATGGACTACTCCGATGACGCCTGTTTAACGATGTTTACGCAAGGACAAGTTGCTCGTATGCGCGCTTTCATAGAAACCGTTCCTGACCGCTGGAACTTAGTCCATTCAGATGCGGGCAATGGCGGCGCTACTTACGACCTCATGATTTCCGATATTCTCTACCCTGTACTTCACATCCCCGTCTATATCTTCACTCCCACCATAGAAGTGATGAACTTAGGAAGTGCTAACGTTAATGCTTTTGATATTGACGTCTACTTAGATGGCATCTTCTTGTACACCTTTTCATGGACAGGCAATCTTGCTTCTGGGGCAACAACAACCTTTTCGCTAAATAGCGTCACCGTTACAGACGGACCACATCAATTACAATTTATCATACGACATCCTCAAGATGGCTATGCTGAGAACGACACCGCTGTAGTGCGTTTCTCTGCACCTATTTCTTGTGGTTTTGCTTCCGATTTTGAAACCGATACCCTTCCCAATGCTATCTGGGACGTCATTAACCCCGACTTTGAAGCCAATAACGGCACCGTAGGTAATCAAATGAATGCACTAACATGGCATAGAAACGTACGAACCTTCATTACAGGCAGTAATGGCGCAGCAACGTTTTCCGCTTATTTACAAGGATACTACTATGCAGGGGCTGATGTCACTGGAAATAATCCGCCAGGACCTCAAGCCGATACCTTGGAAAGCCCTTATATCGATCTTACCAATGCCTCCCCCACTATTGCACTTACTTTTGACGTTGCTTATGCCCCTTACGACAATACCTCTTGCGAAGATTTAGAGGTATATATCTCTGCAGACCAAGGCGCTACTTGGACACAACTTTATCAAAAATCGTGTAATACCCTTGCTACAACAGCAGCACAAACAACCGAATTCTATCCTAATGCAGCAAACCAATGGCGAACCGAAACCATTAACTTAGATGCCTACGCAGGACAAATCATTATTCTGCGCTTTGTAGGCATTAGCCGATGGGGTAATAACCTCTATATAGATAACGTAGCGGTAAATACTTCAAGCTGCCTGTTATCCCTAGATAAACCCCAATTAAACGCCTACGCCGATAAAGAACAACGCCTCCATATCCTTTGGAATATCCCTCAAGAAGTAGACAGTATTCAACTACAAATTCTTGTTCCCCAACAACAAACATGGCAAACGTTATGGTATGGAGGGTACGAAGCAAATAATAAAGTATACTTCCCACTTTCTAAAGAAGGGGTTTATTATTTGCGTCTTTATACTTTATCTGACGCCGCTCCCCATTGGCAATTAGCCGCAACCTATGCTTACCCTTATTTCCCTCAAAACACCGACATCGTACGCATCTATCAACAACAAGAACAACTAATGGTAGAATCCCTTTATGAAGATACGCCACTTCATACCTTCTATCTCTTCACTATAGAAGGAAAACAAATAGCAAAAACTTCTATACAAGGGCTTTATCAGTATCATTACGACTTGAACGCTTTAACTCCAGGCGTTTATATCGCCAAAGTAACCACAACAAAAGGAACTGCTCACAACAAAATGCTTATTATTTACTGAGGTTTGTTTTTCCTTATCAAACTCTATAATTTTGCCCAATCCAAATAAAGGCGATTATGAAGAAGGGCATTCATCCTGAATATAGGCTCGTTGTTTTCAAAGACATCGCCAGCGGCTTTGCTTTTCTATGCCGCTCCACTGCCGAAAGCAAAGAAACCATCCTTTGGGAAGATGGTAACGAATATCCTTTAGTTAAAGTAGAAATCTCGTCTCGTTCTCACCCTTATTACACAGGAAAACGCACTTTTGTAGATACTGCTGGACGCGTAGATAAGTTCTTTGCCCGTTATGGAAAGCGAGAAAACCAATGAACTCCAAACAAAACCTCAAAAACTCTTTTTCACTAAACAAACCTATTACAACGAACCACTAAAAACACTACGTAAAGATTGTTTTCACTACGATGAAGATTCCTTAGATAGCAACAGCGCGTTCTTTGTTGTAAAAACCGAAGATAATGAAACGGTTGCTTGTGTCCGTTATCAAGAGGGAATAGAACTTTTAAAGTTTTTCTGTATATCTTCTTTTCCTTCTGCACCGTCTAAGGTGGTTGCGTTTGACCGTTTTTGCGTATCCCAACCCTATAGAGGAAGTGGTCTACATCGTATGCTTGCTGTAAGCGCTTTATTGCAAGTCGCTCATGATTATGCATTGCCCCATGTGTGGATTACCTTAAGAGAAGGTTCCCCATTAAGACCCTATATAGAACGCTTAGGATTCCAGAAAAAAACAACTTTAATCATGAATTATCCTTTTGGTAAAAGAAGCACTTTTCTTTATGTTCTAGATACTTTCGGAAAAATATCCCAGCTTTTTTATGAATTTCGCAACAACTTTCTACTATTACTAAAACGAAAATGGTTATTCCATTTTGATTTAATGGATACTATCACGCGTCAAGTTCATTTTTCCTTTTTATCGGGAGAAGAGAAAGATTTATCGGTTTTGAAGGAGCGATTAGAACAAGTATTAAAAAAGGGTCGTTTAGATAAGATTATTCAGTGGGCTTATCAAGCAGATGTGCCTGAAGAGGATTTAAATGCGGTATTAAAACGTTATCCCGATATAGATATTCAGGCATTGTATTTGTTGTTTGCGGTTCGGGGTTGGCAGAGGGCGTTTGTAAGAAGTGCGTTTAGTCACTCATAAAAAAAGCGGGGGCTTTCGCCCCCGTTTCTTATGCACGAGCAGGTACTACTTTAATCGGTCGTTTTTGCCGTCGTAAACGCTCGCGCTGCGCTCCCTCCATGCGATAAATCGCTTCTAAGATTTTTACATCGGTTTCTGTAAGCACTTGGTCTCTACGTGCCATCATGCGTTCAATCGCTTCTAAAGCTTTGTTAATCCAAAAGTCTGTCCATCCGTACGAAGCACCTCCCCAAATAAAAGAAGGTAAATAGGTCGGAGGAAAACCATCACCAAAGATATTACAACAAACCCCGATGACCGATGCCGTGTTTAGCATCGTTTGAATTCCTGTACGGGTGTGGTCACCCATGATAGGACCGCAAAACTGCATGTCTACTACTTCGCGTTTCCGTAATTGATAGTTGTAAATTTGAAGCGGTGCATAAGTGTTTTTTAAGTTAGAGGCTACGGTGTTTGCACCTAAGTTGCACCAACTACCGATGACGGCATTACCGATAAATCCATCATGGGCTTTGTTGGTATAGGAGATAAAGACAGCGTTCGCTACTTCACCGCCGATTTTACAATAATAGCCGATGGTAGAATCGCCGCGTAATTTTGCTCCCATGATGATGACAGCTTTTTCACAGATGGCATGGGAGCCATGAATAATCGCTCCTTCTTGGATTTCAGCATCTTTCCCAATGTAGATATAGCCCTCTTCTGTAGGGTTGATGATAGCAGCACGGATTTTTGCGCCATCTTCAATAAAGACTCTTTCTGGATAATAGATTTTTGTGTGGGGGTCGTCGCATTCGGCACTCATACGTCCTGCCGTAATGGCTTTAAAGTCTTGCTCTATGAAATAACGATTATTCAGGAAAATATCGTAAGGACGCCGAAGCAGCGTATACTCTCCTAAGGCAGTAGCATCTTCCCAGGTTATCTCCCCTTTGAGATTGTTCCTATCAGAAAAGAAAGGATAATCGGTAACGGTGTTTAGTTGGTCTATGGAAATTCTTACTGCGACGATAGTACCGCTCTCTTCACGATAACCTTTACCTTGGTCTAATTGCAAAAGTTTTTCTACTAATGCGGGTTCGGCTACTAAGCGGGAGTTTACCAATAAAAGGTCGTTGTCGCTGTCTGTGAAACTATTGTACTTAGGGGCTAAATACCCAAAAATGAGTTCTTCTACAGGCAGCTGTGTTAAACGCTCCCATTTCTCCTTCAGCGTATCAATGCCGATTCTTAAGTGTGCTGCCGTCCGTGTAAGCGTTAAGGGATATAAACTTTGGACGTCTACATCCTCAAAAATCACTACTTTCATCGCTCTACGACTTTAATTACTATATGAAATCGTTTCTAATTGTTGTCTTAGTTGCTGCTGTAGTGCTTCTGAAGCCCTAACTAAAGGAAGCCGTAAATACATAGGCGTTTTTAATAAAAGATGCAACAAAGCTTTGACCCCCGTAGGATTGCCTTCTTGAAACAGCAAAGGTATAAAAGGATACAATTCCATAAAAATCTTTCTGGCTTCTTCCCACTGATTTTCTAAAGCGAAACGAATACATCGGGTAAACGTCACAGGGAACGCGTTTGCAATTACGGAGATAACACCTTTATAACCTACGGCTATCTGTGCTAAACTCAATCCATCGTCTCCAGAAAGCACTTCAAAGTGGTCTGGTTTATCCAATAAAATTCGGATGCCTTGTTCAATGTTGCCTGAAGCTTCTTTAATGGCAACGATATTTTTAAAACGATGGGCTAAGTTCAGCACGGTTTCTGGTAGTAAATTGCTGCTTGTTCTGCCAGGAACATTGTATAAAATAATTGGCTTATCACTGTTTTGTGCTATGGTAGCGAAGTGGGCTTCTAACCCTTTTTGATTGGGTTTATTGTAATAGGGGCATACCGATAGCACACCATCAAAAGAAAAATGTTTTTGAAAGTATTCTAACTCTTCACAGACTTTTTTGGTGTTATTGCCTCCGATGCCGACCACTACAGGTTTTTTCTCTGTATTGAGTTCTGCTGCGATGGTTAAAATCTGTTTTTTTTCTTCTAAGGTTAAAGTTGGTGCTTCTGAAGTAGTTCCAAGGAGCACTAAGTAATCTACTCCTTGTAATATGTGTTTTAATACTTTTTTTAATGCTTTTTCATCTAAGTTTCCTTTTTCGTCAAAAGGGGTAATGAGTGCTACACCGACACCTTGGAAGGCTTCCATGGGTCAGCAAAGGTACACTTTTATTCCCTCTTTGTCAAAAACCACCTTAACATATTGTTGTAAAGTGGTTGCTAAGGATAGCCCGACAAATTGTGGGGCGATAGGATAGCGACGATGCCCTCTGTCTATCAAGCAAGCAACCGACAGCCGCTCGGTCTGATGATAAAGTAAGCTGCTTAAGTGCATTAGGGTTCTGCCGCTATAAATCACATCATCTACAAGCACTAATGGTAGTGTTGTGTCTGCAATCTCAAAAACTTGGGTATCTTTTTCTATTGGATAGAGCAACAATTGAAAGGAAGGCTGTTTTCTTGCTTTAATCCGCTCATAGATTTGTTGCGCTAATAAAAACCCTCGTTTTTGCACACCGATAAGAACGACTCCTATTTCTTCATAGTGTTTTTCATAGATGTCTAAAGCGATTTGATGTAACAAATATTCACAGCGTTTGGGGTTTAATATGCAGCGCATGGGGCAATGTTAGGCTTTTTTTCTATTGCTTGCTTTTTTTCTTTTTATTACTTTTGCGTGGATTTAGACTTAATCTAAACTATGGCACTAAAGATAACGGAGGAGTGCATCAATTGCGGGGCATGTGAGCCAGAGTGTCCCAATACAGCGATTTATGAAGGCGGCGTAGAATGGCGCTTTGCCGATGGTACTGCCTTAGAAGGAAATGTACAATTAAACGGGAAGGTCATTGACGCGGAAGAACCCCAACCGCCCATTGCAGAAGATATTTTTTATATCGTTCCTTTTAAATGTACAGAATGCACAGGCTTTCATGAGGAGCCACAATGCGCTGCCGTATGCCCTGTAGACTGCTGTGTTCCCGATCCAGAATGGGAAGAGTCTAAAGAAGCTCTGATGCAAAAAAAACAATGGCTCCATCAGGAGTAAATTTCTTTGAAGTTGGAGAGATTCAAATAATAAAAAAAGCGGGGTAGATGCTGTTAACTAAAGAGGAAAGGAATGAAGTGAGTTTAATTTGTTTTTAGAAGTCTCTTCTTAAAATTTGAAACTTTTTGCGGTGTAGTTGGCATAATAGAATAGCGCCTACTTTTTTGTTAGTGTATTAGTGAATTTTTATGGGAGGCGCTGTATTCTTTGGATATACATGGGGATTATCTGCACTGCGAGGAGCTTTGGGTGCATTTAATGTGTGAGCGTTTATAGGTATTGCGTTGTTTTGCATTTAGATTATGCATACTATTTCGTGTGTAAGCGAAGAGTCTTAGTGTGGTTTTTGTCTCGTGCTTTTACTGCTGGGAACTCAGGGAACTTTTAAAGAGCCGTTCCGCACTTACTTGGTATGGTGCTGCACAACCTCCATCTTACCCTCTATTCAATATCTCTAATGAATAACTTATTTTTCCCCTCTTGATCCTTTCAAAACCACTATTTCCTAGAACCATTTGAAATTTACAGAAACGTTCTCTATACTTGACTACTTGGAATTATGAATAGAAAGAGCAGTGTCCATTGCTTTCGTAAGCCTTGTATTTCGGAACGCATGTCAGCGAGAGAAATAAAAAGTGTTTCGTTTAATGCCTCAACAAGATCCCTCGCTAATGTAGGCGATGCAACATTGGAAAGTTTACAAGACTATGTTTTCTAAACTTTTTACATGGCTTTTGGGTTTTTGTTTAGGGATTGGGATTTTACCTACAAAGGCACAGTTTTATCTTCCTTTCCAAAGAAGATTCTGTAGATGAGCATATTCTTGCAGGGATACGTTGGCGGCGCGTCAGTGGCGCGCCGTCCTACGTCTTTAGCCTCTACAGAAGCGATAGTGCTCTAAACACCTATAGCGAACTACTATGGGTAGACGATAGCCTTAAAATTCTAAAACGACTAACCATACACCCTCCTTTCCCAAGTAAATACACTATTATCAATTTACTTTTTTTATTGCCCGATAAC
>WFXK01000146.1 GCA_015490695.1 Bacteroidota bacterium
ACATAAACGTTATGAAAACATTTATCCTCAAAAACTCAAGGAGTTACAACAAGCAGCTATGCGAGGCGAAAACATCTTTGAAACCTTAATGGAAGTGTGTAAATATTGCTCGCTTGGACAAATGACCCACGCGCTCTACGAAGTAGGTGGACAATATAGAAGAAATATGTAAATGTTACGAGTAGGTATTGGCTACGATGTCCATCGCTTTGCCCAAGGAAGGAAACTCATCTTAGGTGGCGTAGAAATCCCTTATGAAAAAGGATTGCTTGGGCACAGCGATGCAGACGTATTACTACACGCCATTTGTGATGCCCTCTTGGGTGCTGCTGGATTAAAAGACATCGGTCATCACTTTCCTGACTATGATGAACAATGGAAAGATGTTTCATCATCCTTTTTACTGGAAAAAACGCTACAACTTCTAAGGAAGCATCACTGGAAAATTGTGAACATAGATGCAACGATTATTGCAGAGCAGCCCCGTCTTGCTCCCTTCATCCCTACAATGATTGAACATTTGAGTACATGGGCAGCCATCGCTCCCCAACAAATAAACATTAAAGCCACAACCAATGAACAAATGGGTTTTATCGGAAGAGGAGAAGGTATTGCAGCAATTGCTATAGCCTTGATTCAAAAACAATCATGAAAAAACAATTAGTCTGGGGTATTCGTAGCGTCCAAGAGGCTTTGAAGAACCCTAAGAACATCGCTAAAATCTGGTTCGCTGTAGAAAAACAAAAAGACCAACGACTAAAGCAATTGTTTCAACAAGCCAGACAATTGAAAGTTCCTGTACAATGGGTTCCTGAAATCGCCATTGAACAACGCATCCACGATGAAAAACATCAAGGCGTATTAGCACAGATTGTTTCTATAAAACGTTGGTATTTAGAAGAGTTACTACAAGAGCGTCAACCTCCTTTTGCTGTGTTAGTGGGTATTTCTGATGTTAGAAACGTTGCTGGTATTATCCGTAGTGCAGAAGTATTAGGTATTCAAGGAATTATTATCGCAGGAGAAGGAACGCCTTTCTTACAACCAAAGATTGCAAAAGTATCTGCAGGTGCTGTACTTCATTTACCTATTGTATATGAACCCAGTGCAAAATATGTTATCCATTATCTCCAAAGCGAAGGAATTATTTGCATCGCGACAGTCATTGAAAAAGGTACGCCCATTTATCAGTTATCCTTACAGCAACCCCATGCATGGGTTCTTGGCAATGAAGCTAAAGGATTGTCTTCTGCTGTTATTAAAGCTTGTCAATGGCGTGCAACCATTCCTATGCACGGAAAAACTCAATCCTTAAACGTCAGTAGTGCTGCCGCTGTCTGTTTTTATGAAAGTTTACGTCAAAAAATGATGCGATGTTTAAAGTCATCTTCTTAAGAGTACTGCTTTTGGTATGGTGCTTACTTAACTTTATAGAATCTGAAGTAGTAGCGGGTGTTCTTAGAGCGAGTTCTCTGTATTGAATTGCTCATTCTTCTTGCTCTACTTTGCTTTCTGCTTCTTTAATCCATAAAGGGAGTTTACTTAAGGCAGCTAATTCGCGCCATTTTTGTACATGTTCTTTTGCTGGGGCACCAAAATAGGTTTTACCCGCAGGTACATCTGACATCACTCCTGCTTTCGCTAATAATACAGCTCCTTTACCTACGCGGATACCACTGGGAATCCCTACTTGTCCCCATAAGGTTACATCGTCTTCAATCACAACACAGCCAGCAATTCCTACTTGTGCAGCAATCACACAACGCTTGCCAATAATCGTGTCATGCCCTACTTGAACTAAATTGTCAATCTTTGTATGATCTCCAATCATTGTAGGAGCACTTACGCCAGAGTCTATCGTCGTGTTAGCTCCAATATCTACATAATCTCCAATCCACACTCCCCCAGCATTCTCCATAGGAATTCGCCCGTTGTGGGTCCTTTTATAATAAAAAGGTAAACCACCAATAACAACCCCATATTGAATGCGACAATATTGTCCAATTTGTACGTAATCTCCAATACGAGCACCAGGATAGATGATAGTACCTCGTCCTATGTAAACGTTAGAGCCAATCGTTACTTGATGTCCAATGATTACCTCATCCTCTATAATAACGTTTTTTCCAAAGACTACTTGTTGTCCAATTTGAACGTTCTTTCCTAAGGTTGGTTTATCGCTAATAACAGGAGAAAAAGCTTCACGGAATTTTCTCAGTAGTTGATTAAATGCGATGAAAGGCGATTCTACAACAATTAACGCTTTTCCATCGGGAACATCAACAGCTTTATCTATCAAGATAACTGATGCAGGGCTTTCTAAAATTCTGCGGTAATACTTAGGATGGTCTACGAAGCAAATATCTCCTGCTTCCACCCGATGGATTTCATTGATTCCTGTAGCATAGACATTGGGATTACCTACAACAATACCATTTACCCATTGTGCAATTTGCTGGACTGAAATAGGTTTTTCAAACCGCATATTACCGTTCCCAAGTAAAGGTTAAGGAGATAAGATGCGAGTATTGATTTGTGGAAAAGCCAAGGGCACTGAAGTTAGATAAAGCGTAGTCAATCTGTACGGCTTTAAGACGAATACCTACACCTGCTGTAGGAAACGCTGTTAATGCGCGTTGATTCTTCCTGTTCACTCCTTTCTGGAAGTTATAAGCTCCTAAACGCAAAAATATTGTTTCTTTGTAATTAGTTTCTACACCTATCCGAGGGTCTAAACTTACTTGTCCTAAAGGTACTAAAGTGTTGCGTTTTCCATCAAAGTAGGCATCCCAGTCCATAGCAAACGTAACTTGGAATTTTTTCCCTTTAGGGAACAAACGATAGCTGCCTCCTACGGATAAAGAAGGCAAAGTAAGTTCTATAGAGTTTTGTGGAATCTCATTTCCTGTTTGACGAAATACTTCTTCAAACAAAGAGGTATTAAAGCTCCATGCATTAAAGGTAGAAGTAACATCTCTTAATATAGCGCCCATACGCCAACGTTTTTTTACATACGATGCAGCAATATCTATACCAAACCCCCAAGCTAAGGCAAAATCGCCTACTCTTCGGTGAATGACTTTAACGTTCGTACCAATAGAAAGGTCTTTTAACCAAGTAGTTGGCGTAGCATAACTTATGAGCAGTGCCATATCGGCAACACTAAAGGAAGTGATCTTATCGTAATTGAATACTCCTCCATCCATGAATTGTAAGGTGTTGGGGATGTCGTCTATACCTAAGCGTATAAAGGAGGCGCCTAAGCGACGCCCATGGGGTAGGGGGGCAACAAAACTACCATAGTCATATTTAGCAATTCCAGCAAAATACTCAGCATGCATTAAAGCAGCTTGAAGGTGATGCGGTGCAGAAACCAAAGCAGCAGGGTTCCAATAACCCGCCGTAACATCATAAACAAACCCGGTTTGAGCATTTCCCATTCCTGCTGCTGCAGCACCTACACCAATACGTAAAAACTCATTAGAATACTTTGGAGCGCGTATTTGCGCATGAAGTAATGCTATAAAACTTATCAGCACAAACCATCTACCCATCATCATGCAGCAAAGTTAGTAATAAAATCCCTTATTCTGCCTTATGATACCAAGCATCGTCCTCATAATCTGCCACCCCAGGCATCTGAACCCGCTGCGCATGAACATACCGAACAATCTCTAAGGTAATCGCCGCATACGTGTCTTTCTCCTCTATTAAACATAAAAAGGTATCGCTGTCAATATCAAACTGAAATAACGTATTTACACCATATAAAGACAAATACCGCAATAACTGCTCCTCAAAACGGGAACGAATTTGCAAATAGTAAATAGATTCTCCGTAAAGGTAGTGCATTAACAGGATAATTTGCTCCAAATAAAATTGAAGGTTTTTTTCTGAAGGAGTTATCTTCAAAAGGTCTAATCGTATGACGGTATGATGGCGTTTACATCCGCGCTGTTCTATAGTTACAACCCGAAAGGGGTCTAATTTTGCTATTTCTGTTTTGGTTTCGTCATTCCATTGATGAGCGTAAAAAAAAGGATTTTCTTCTGAAATCAATGGTTGCAGCATGGATTCTTTTACCACACAATTGCGGTTTTCTACAGGGTTTTGTACCAAAGTTTTGATTTGTGCTTGCAATAACCAAGGGATTAAAAACAGGTATCGCATAAACAATGCATAAGTACTGCTGCTCCCTTCCCGTAGTGGCGATGAAAAACTAAGGTATTCAAAAGATATTCTTGTGCTTTTTTGCATGCGTCTAAGATAGAAAAGCCTTGTAATAAAAAGGCAGCGATAGCAGCTGCTAAGGTACAGCCTGTGCCCCTTACTGCATCTACAGCAATCCGTTCATGGGTTAAACAATACATTTCTCCTTGGAAATAAAGGTAGTCAGTAATAGGGTCTGTAGCCTTGTCTCCTGTCTTAAGTAAAATATGACTTTGCGGCACTAATCGTTGTAATTGTTCTAATAGTCGCTGTGGCTCTTTTTCTTTTTTCCCAATTAGCCACTCTGCTTCTTTCCAGTTTGGTGTAATTAATGTTGCTAATCGCAGCAGCTCCAGTAATGCAGGTCGGCTACTTTTTTTTAAAAGTGTAGCATTGGTGGTAGAAACCACAATAGGGTCTATAACAACAGGAATCTTTTTATCCTGCAACCACGATAGTAGTCCCTCAATGATGGGCTGATGATAAACCATACTGATTTTAATCACACCGATAGAGAAATCTTCTTCAATGCTTTTTAATTGTTCTTGGATAATTTCCCATGGTAGTGGATAAATAGCAAGTACTTTTTGGGTGTTTTCTGCAACGATTGCAGTTATAACGCTGCAAGCATATTGTTCTAAGGCGGCAAAAGTTTTAATATCGGCTTGGATTCCAGATGCAGCACTGCTGTCGCTGCCGCCAATACAAAGCCCAACCTTCATAAGTGATGAATGCTTCAAAAATACATCTCCTTGCTGGAATGTACAACGCCCATATCACTTTTGGGCATTGAGTTTGCCCGTTTTAGGAGGAGTCTGAGAGCAGCTCATAAACTGCCTTCAACTGCCGCTGCTGTTTATCAAACACCAAAGAAACTAAAAAAACTTTTCTACAACGACCTAAATACTTTTGATGATAACCTTTACTTTTTATTTGTGCTATTCCCTCTGAATCGTTTTTTCCATTTACTTTGAACTCTACTACAA
>WFXK01000147.1 GCA_015490695.1 Bacteroidota bacterium
CGATAATCTTTTTCTTCATAACTAATAATAATCCGCAACAGATGCATAATGTACAACAAATCTTTTCTTCGCTCTTGATTTTCTAACATCCAATAGCAATAACGCAGTGCTTTTGTATGCTTGGATAAACAATAATAAGCGATGGCTAACGCGGCTAAAAGCTCTTCTTTATAGCTTAAATGAGCACTAAGTTTTAATTTATTGACCCATCGTTCTGCCAGCGTAACCATTTGTTGAAAAATTGGATAAGAACGATGTTGACACAAAGCGACCAATAAAATACTATACAAGGCGCTCCAAACAAAAGAAGGGGTCCCTTGAGAAAAAATATTATCCATAACTACTTGGAAATGTTTTGCAAATCCCTCCCAATCTCTTAAATGCAAACAAGCATTACAACAATTGATATGCGAATTCAAAATTACTTGATGGCGGATACCGTAAAAATCTTTGCTTTGCAATAAAGCAAGATTGCTTCTATAAGCCTTTAAAGCCCCCTGATAATCCCCTATGAACGTATACAGCATGCCACAGATGTTATAATATTGTACTAACGTATAGACATCTGGCGTATCCGGAGGCATTTTTAGACGTTTCAATAGCTGCTGAAAATAAGTTAATTGCTGTTTGTTAAAAACAAATCCATAGTGATGATAAAGTTTTTGCAGGTAGAAAGACAAACGCAGAAAGAGTTGCTTCCATCGTTCATAACGCAGAAAGCGAGCAATATTCTTTGGTAATTCTACTGAAGAGGGGAGGAACTGAGCAATATTGATGAGCTCTCGGGCAAACTCATAGGCTTTAACCCACTCTTGAATTTCTTGAGCTTTAGTAAAAAGCTTCCACAAGTCTTTTGCAGCATAATGAAAAAGTTGCTTATCACGCCATATGTAGACAGCACTCTGAAGCTCGTAGATGTTTGGATGACGATGCAAAGGCATACGATACCATAACAATAATCGCAACAACCAACGCTCTAAGTAAGCCCATTCATTAGGACGTAAATCAATGTTTTTCTTATTTAACAAGGCTTCCAAATAAGGAAGGAATTCTGGTTTTAAACGTTGCAGGTATGTTTTTAGAAATCTTCTTTCGTGCGGAGTCAATCGTTCTACAAGGGCGATTAAGCGTTTTCTTGCCATGGTTCTACTAAAAGCGTTTCTTCTTGAAGGACCAACAAGGTACCAGGGGGCAACTTTTTACTTTTTCGCAGGTGTTTCTTTTTGCTACATTGCACGCGTACCCATTGAGCGCCTTTTTGGTCGGAATGGGCTGCAGCCAATTGCGCCGCATAATATTGAACCGACTTAGGCACAGGACGCTTCCCAGGATTCGCTACCCATACATGAGCCCCCTTACCATCCTTAACATGAAACCACAAAGACTCCTTGGTCATCTTTCTATACAATGCATCGTTACCCTTAGCATGCTTGCCAATATAAATTTCCCATCCCTGAAACCACCGCTTTTCATACCCCTGTGATACCGTATCCTCCTCAATAGATTGCTTACAATAACGCTCATACCACCGTTTTAATGTTTTATAGTCAGAAAGTTGTTCCAATTCTTTTTGTCGCTCCTGCCACCATTGTCGCTGTGCTTCATGCTGTTTTAACTGCTCTTCCACTACAGCAATCCGTGCTTTTAAGCGTTTACTCCTTTCATAATACCGTTGTGCTTGCTCGGTAATTTTATAGCGTTCATCTAAGTGCACCGTCACATATTGATTTTGCTCATAATCCCAAAGTTGTACCTCCCCTTTCTTTCCTTCTAAATCGTGAAGATAGGTTAAAAGCAAATCGCCTAAGCGTTGATATTTTCGCCATTGATTTAATTGCTGAAGATGTCGCTGCAAGCTCTTGATTTTTTTCTCATGATATTGCAGTTGCCGTTGTACTTGTTGCCAAGCCGTTTGATAAAGTTGTGTCCAAGCTTGAACTTTATAAAAAGAACGAACGAAAAAACGTAGCGCTTCTATAAGGTCATTAAAAGTTTCTTTGCGTTCCCACTTCCAAGGCAAATTCCATAAAAGAAAATAGGGACGTTTTTGATAAAAGCCCACATAAAAAGGCGGTTTTAAAAGCGTGTTTTGAATAAACGTCTCTACCTGTTCCCGAACAACAGGATTTTGGTGTTGCAGCAAATAAGTCCGCATCGCAGGCGTTAAAGTCGGATAATAGCGTTTTAAAGCCTGTTCATCTAACTGCTCAGGTATTTCATAAGAAGATGCATAAGCGTCCAAAGTGAACTCCCAATCTTTTTTTAGTTTTTGACGAAATAAATCTACTACCTTTTTATTTTCATCTACCAACAACACATTGCTATGCGTACCAAAAAGTTTCATCACTACAGCATGGTGCTGCAATTGGAAAATCAGAATTCTTTGCCGTGCCATTAACGAAATCGTTTTTATTCTTTGATTCCAACACGCTTTCATTAAATAAGCAACATCATAGGTTTTGGGTTTGAAATGAGGGTCGGGCAAAACATAAGAAAACGTAGGTGCTACGCTCACACGTAGATAGTCCAATAACCCATCTTTAAAGCAAAAAACCATTTCATCTTTTTGTTGGGAAATAATTTTTTCAATTCGGGCATCTTTTAAGACCTGCGCTAAATAGTTTTTTAACAAATACAGCGTATAGTAATTAACGTGATGCGACTCAGGAGACTTCAGAAGGGAGTAGTTGCTCATCTTTTAACCATTCTTTATAAGACAGTACTTGATTTTCACTATCTTCCTGCAAAACGGCTTGAATATAATCTTGCCATTTAGAAGATTTATTAGGTTGCGTTAAATAGGTCAATAGTTGCACCATAGCGTTATCTGCTATCATAGAAGGCTTTTGTAATAGCTGTTTAAATTGCGATTTAATAGAGGAAACTTTCATTTGTACCACGTCATATGCTTGTCGGCTATACCAAATCATCGCTTCTGCAATCGCAATTTTTAGTTGTAGCGTTTTAGAAAGTTGTTGATAAGCCTCTTCTAAATAAACTTTTTGAAAGGTTTTCGTAGCTTTAGCGTACTGCTTTAATTCTGTCTCTTA
>WFXK01000148.1 GCA_015490695.1 Bacteroidota bacterium
ATACTTTGACTATTAGGAACTTTTTCATAATCTTCATAGTACTGCAAGAAACAACTTCCCCATGCATTTCCTTGTAATCGTTCCACTACAATCTTCCACTGACTCATTTCTGGAGTAATTTTTTGTGTTTGCCATTGCATTCGTCCCATAGGGTCCTCTTCCTCAGCAGCTAAAACCACTTTTGCATTTTGTACAAGAATTTTATTGGGTTTTTCTATGGAAGTTTCTCCATAAAGTAGCAAAGCATAGATAGCATCGCTGGTAGTGATAGTGGTCCCCCAGTGATTTCCTTGTTTATGGGTTAAAAGCCATTGCTTAATGCCATCCATGACTGCTTTTTCTTGAGGAGCGATGGAATAAAAGGCTTCTAAGACTCGCACATGGGTTGTTACAGGCTGCATGTACCACGCTCCTGCAAAAGTTGCTTTAAAATACCATCCCTTTTTAGGGTCTTTTATCAAATGCTCTTTAAAACTTTGAAGGATTTCCAAAGGTACTTTACTTTGAGGTTTCCATCGGTGTAGTGCCACGGCTATCATAGCCCTCAAAGCAAAAGAAAATCTGTCCCAATAACGTTCACACTGTGTTAAATAAAAATCAAGCACGTCTTTTTTAGGGACTTTAATTGCTTTAAAAAAGCTCCTTGCATAAAGATAGTGAATAATCCAGGCGTCTACATGAACTCCTTCTTTTTTGTTTTCAATTTTTTGATAGAAACGGATGACTTCTGCATCTACAAATTGTATAGCTTTTTGCAGGAGTGTGTTTAGTGTTGTTTTAGGAAGAAAGTCAGGCAGGATTTGTTGTTGTTGGAGTTTACCCAAGCCTTCTAAGATGTAGGTTGTTACGAAGAAGTTAGGTTGGAAGCCGTCAAACCATGGCCAGCCACCTGAAGCTGTTTGCCCCCGCCGCAGTTTGTCCAGCGCTTCTAATAAACTTTCTTGAACTTGTGTCTCATCCAAAAGATATTTTAATTGTAATAGTTGTTCGTGTTGGGAGCGGGCTTCTAATAGCCATGGTGTTTCTTGTAAAAGCATTTGTTTCAATTCTGGGTATTTTTCCAGGGGTGATAGCCCTTCCGTACTATCTTTTAACCAATAAGCAATCGCATCGGCAATCTTAGGAAAGCGTTGTAAAAGATAGTGAGCAACAGCATTAGCATAAAATCTATTGAAGATTTGCTCATAACACTCATGAGGAAATTCCATTAAATAAGGCAGGGCTTGTACCGCATACCATATTGGATTACTACAAAGTTCTATGGTGAAACGATAAGGTTCTGCTGTAGAAGAACGAAGCACCTCTTTGACTCGCTTCCATCGGATTGTAAAAGTGCCTTCTTTGTTGATAACAATAGGATAGGTTTCGGTAACTAAGGTACGAGAAGGCAATAAGGCAACATAACCTTGTTGTCCATCACTAAAGTGTTGGTCTTTTGTCCATACCTCTATACGATAAACCAAATAAGGATATTGTTTCCAGGAGATAGGGAATTTCCATTGGACTACAGTGGTTTGTTTGTCTTTTAATTGCCAAGGTAGGGTTGGGGAAGAGAGAAGGGTGGTTTCGTTTTGAGGGTCTAAAATAGTCCATTGTGCCCAGCCTTCTAAGGGGTGTTTTTCTGCTGTGGCAATGCGTGCAGCGATGACTACAGTATCTTCACTTCTAAAAAACCGCGGTAAAAACGGCTGAACCATGAGCAATTTCTGAGTACGCACGACAGTATCCCATAACCCGTAAGATAAATCAGGGGTGTGGGCAATGAGCAACAAGCGCCACGAAGAAAGCACCTCAGGCGCACGAAACTCAAGCGTAAGATTCCCCTCTTTGTCACAACGTAAAGCAGGATAAAAAAACCCAAGTGGACGCTCTACCTTCCGTAAAGGTACCGGAGGCTTAATGGGAATTTTTTCCGTTTCAGCATTCATAGTTCCAATAAGTGGTGGTTCCATAAGCACTGCTTCTGCATTCCCTTCCCCAATCATTCCCATAAGCTTAGGAGGCATCACATAAAACCGCGGGTCATGAAGCGCATGAATAGTACTTAAAGAAATCCATAAACCCAAAATATACTCCCTTTCAGAAGGAACATCATAATAAACCGAAGAAAACAAGTTTTGCCAAACTTCTTTCTTTCTATCGGGATAGCAATACAAGCTAACGAGTCCAACCTCAGGGAACTTAAGAAAATGCCATTGATGCGGTAAATAAGCATCTAAGGCTTCGTCATACAACGTAGCAGCAATTTCTATTTCTTTAGCATTGGGATGTAAGAAACGTAATTGCCAAGTGACGGGTGCGCCTGGCGTTAAATAATCTTGAAATCGCCGCCACCGCAACTGAATCTTTTTATTAACCCAAGGAACTTTAACTTGGAAACGTTTTTTCCAAAAAATCCCCTGCCATACTGTGACAACTTCTATAACGACATCCCCTCGGTCTTCTTCTTTTAAATTATACTTAAAAGAGTGTACTTGGTTGGCACGACTCGGATAAAGATACCACTGACTTTCTTTACGATTATAAGCGCGAATATAAACATGCATAGGTTGTGCACATAACCATTGTAAAGTAACATATCCTAAGGATTCGTAGTTGTACTTTGGGATAACACGACAAGCAAAAGGAAGCGTAGGGGCTAAGTTGCCTTCTTCCCAATCATGGATGAAGACATGTTTTACTTTTTTCTCATTACCTATTTGCACCACGACCCGATAAACCCCTGCCTGTCCAATAGGGAAAGTATAAGATTGTCCACTTTCCACTGTTTGTTTTAGCCATGTTTGTTCTATTTCCCAGAATTGGGGTTCGGTGATTAATCCTTGTGGATAATAAGGGTGTTTTTCTAAAGCTTCAACAAAAGTGTCAGGAGTAGTCCAAAATCTTGGTAAAAATCGCTGTTGTGGCGCTTTTAGTTTGTAAATCGTTAAGGTTGCAGGTAGCTTCAGCGGCTCTCCTTGTAAATTTTGCGCTTTAATAACGACTTTTAATCCTTCTTCTTTTTGTTCGCATTGTAGATTCC
>WFXK01000149.1 GCA_015490695.1 Bacteroidota bacterium
AAAAAGAGATGCCTCGGCTACGCTCGGCATGACGCTACTGCCTCAGCGCTGCAGGGAGGTTTCTGGCGTTGTTGAGTTTGTGCCTGTGGTTTGCAGGTTTTGCGTTGTTTGGGTTTGGGTTATGTGCGTCATTCCGCCTTGTGCGCGTCATTCCGAGCGTTAGCGAGGAATCTCATCGCGGATTTTTCTCGGGTGCCTGCCCAATAGGAAACTTAGGAAACTTTTAGCGTTTCCATAGTTTCCTAAAAAGAGATGTCTCGCGTTCGCTCGGCATGACGCGACAACCTCAGCGCTGCGAGAGATTCTGGTCGTCGTTGGGTTTGTGCGTATAGCCTGCAGTTTTTGCGTTGTTTGTGTTTGAAGTACGTGCGTCACTGCATTACTGTGCGTCATTCCGAGCGTTAGCGAGGAATCTCAGTGCGGATTTTTTTCGGGTGCTTTTCCG
Organism: Bacteroidota bacterium; assembly: GCA_015490695.1. GTDB lineage: Bacteria > Bacteroidota > Bacteroidia > SpSt-205 > S141-50 > S141-50. Next base: position 446 of record WFXK01000149.1, read on the forward strand.
GTGGAAACTCAAGGAAACGTTTAGCGTTTCCAGAGTTTCCTAAAAGAGATGCCCCGGCAGGACGTGGCAACCCCTACCCCATACCATCAGTATGATCGTAAGTAAAGAAACGCAATAATTCAACCTCTATCCCCACCAACGAATAAAACTAATGCAACGCCACTTTTCCCTCTATCATCTCTAAAATCACTCTAATATCGCTACCTTCTGCGTCTCTATAAAATACCTCCCAGAAGAAGCACGATAATACAAAACCACTACATAAATCCCAGAAGATACAGAAAAATCATGATAATAGGTCCCCCTTCTATGATGATTATTAAAAGCACTTAACAATTTTCCTTGAATATCATAAAGATAGCCATAAACTTCCCCCTCCTGAGGCAAAGTATAAGAAACCCTAAGGCGTTCTGAGGTCGTTGAAACTTGCATTGTTAAAGGTTTTGGTGCTGTATTGCGATCAGAAAGGGGAGTAATACGAGCATTATTGACAACGTCTATTGTACTGCAAGTGTTATCTATGTAAGCATGGAAGAAACTTCCTTGGAAAGCCTGAGAAGAAAGCCCTGTAGCCGAAGGACGAACATGGATACGTTGACCTGCACGTAACACTAAACTCCCTTGCGGCAATACTTGAATGTTCTCTGCTGTTATAGTCGTTAAAGCATCATATAAATAACTTTGTTGTGGCGCTACTACTAAATTCTGAAGGAAATAATCATTGGGCACAACAACCTGCTGTAACAAAGAAGACGCCGCTATCATTGCATGCATGCGTAAACCTTGACCAGGAGTGAAGTGATCCATACATGTAGGAAGCGTGTAAGCCATTATGTTTTTCGTATCTGGATTGTAAGGTGCGCCGCAAGGGTCAGAAGATGAAAATAACCATAGACAACCAGGAGGCTGGGAAACTTGAAAACCCAAATAAGGATCAGGAGGAGTGTCACAAACTTTATCTCCACAAACAGAACAATTACTATGACATTCTTGACAGAAACTTGTTTCATGAGTATGATATAATCCTAAACAATGCCCCATCTCATGAGACAAAACCCTAGAAGTTGCTAAAGTCACTCCAGGAGCATTAAAACTATTACCATTTCCCACTACACATAAAGCATCTCCTGGAATACCACTTGCCATACCTCCTCCAGAACCCCCTCCCCATGGAGTATCTCTGCCCAGCAAATACACATCTATAGCGTTGGGATGATTATTTATCTGTATAAGACTATAAAACTTGCTAGTATTAAAACTGTTATAGTAGTAACTGCTATGAATCTCGTCTATTCCTGCCAGAGAGAAGCAGATACCATGAGGTTCAAAATCCTGCTTTAATATATCAAGCGCTGTTGCTATTTCTTGAGTGGTCAATCCTCCTGTCCCGTCATCTCTACGAACAATATGGAGAAATATACGAATAACGTGCGTCCCTCCTGAAAGATTGCTAAGATTCTGGGTGGTCAAAGGATCTGCACCTGACGGCATAGGAGTATGACATATAGAGATTGATTGCGCTTTAATTGAAAAGTATCCTATTGTCCATAGAATAAGTATTCTTTTCATGGCACGCTAATGGTTAACGTTATGTAATACTGCTCGTCTGCAATAGGATAATTGGAAGAAGTCGGATAAGGCTGTACATCTATAAGATAGAAACGATAACCTACAGTATCTATTACGTTGCAATAAATAGACGAATCCGTTGTATCACAATGCTGTAAACTGATAAATGCACCGGGACAAGACAGAAGACTTAAAGAAAATTTTACTTGACTATTTCCATTCCATGACAAGAGTACCGTAGCTTTCTTAAATCTCTCTCTGAAATCACATCTAAACTTACAATCTTCAAATAAGCATCGTTGATCGTTTATTGCTTCAAAACATAAAAGTTTACCATCAATGGACACACACTCACCAAACTTCAACGAAAAAGTATCACCAACTTCCACACTCGGAATGTTCACAGGCGTATCATCGTCGTCATCATCATTGCAAGCAAACCACAAGGGCACTATGCCCACTACGAAAATAAACACTACCCGCTTCATGGCTGTTGTATCGTTAGTTGAATATAATAACGATGTAAGGCAATAGGATAATTAGACGTGTCAGGATAAGGCGCTAAGGACAACAAATGAAAACGATAACCCATCGTGTCTATTACATTGCAATAAACACGGGGGTCCTTCGGATCACAAAACGGAGGGAAAGCACGAAAACACGATGGCACACTCAACGCAATTGCAATACTATCCTTCCCTTTTATCCACAATAACCGCACTTTCCCCTTCATATACTGCTCAACAAAATCACAAGCATAAGGACACTCTTCTAAAAGACAACGACCATCTTCAACCCTATCAAAGCACAACAAGGTACCAGAAAAGTTGACACATTCTTTATAGAATAACACAAAAGTGTCTCTTTCAGCAACGCTACGTAACACTCCTGTAGAAGGCGTACTCTCCTCCTTACATGCTAAACACATCACCATAGCAAGACTCCACCACCGCAGCATAGGCTTATTAGTTTTTTAATTGTTCCAATTGATGACGTAGATGTTCATTCGCTTTCTCCAATGCTTCTATTCGTTTTTGTAGTTGAATAACAACTTCATACAATTGGGTTATATCCAGTCTGTTGAGTTCTACATTGAACAAAATGCCTTCCATTGCTTTAGACATCGGCAGTCCTTGTTCTTTTACTTCTTTTGCTGCAGGTACCTTAGGCAGATGTTGATGTTCTTTACAATATTGCGCTATTTCTCTCCATGATGGGCGTTGATACGTAGAATCAAACACATAGTCGCACCAGTTAGCTTCTACAATCCACTCTTTTGAGCGGATTACGCCACAGACAGAAAGAGCGTAGTTGGGATTGGGGGGCGTCCCAATACCTACCACACCTCCTACTGCTAATGTCCCAGGTACACTCACCGTTGTATTAACTCCTCCTAACGTAATAGGTTTCTGACTTGTATAGTTAATCAACAAACTACCACTGCCTCCATATTCTATAAAACCATCATAACCATTATAACCCATTGCTATGCCATTGATATAAGCGTTACCTCCGACTCCTAACTTATAACCTGCCATATTAGGTAAACTGGCTGCATTGCCCACTATCAATTGCCCAGGAACCCCTACCATACTACTGCTATCGCCTAATCCAATATTCCGTCCGCTATAATAGTTAAACAACAACGCCTCTCCTTGTTTATCAGAAAAAAACTCTATTAAACCATTTGCTCCATCGTAGCCAATCCGTATATAGCGTTTTGAATTATTCAATGCGCTGAAACGAGCATCCCCACACACATCTAAGGTTAAACGATGCTGTGCATCATAGTCCTTACCGATAATCTCACGACATACTCCTACACGTCCATCCCAATCTACTTTCAAACCTTTATAACCTGGCAAATTCCCTCCAAAGCCTTCTGCTAAAAAGGTAGGATAGTTGCTGCTATTAGCATGTACATGCAAAATCGCCACAGGTACACATACGCCTATTCCTACTCTACCTGTCTCTATGGGCAAATGAATGGTTGTTGTGGGGTCTATATTTACAGGAAACGGTGGAGCATCTGCAAATCCATGGAACCAGTTATCACTCATTGGAACCGTTACATTGGCGCAGGCGCCGCCAACAATGTTCCGTGCTAAATCCCACCCTGCACTGACCACCTGTCCTGCAGAATCCACCATCAACAACCGCCCAGGTTGAACACTATCGCTCTTCAAAAACAAATCCTGCGTAGTCAATTGACCTAATATCTCTACTTGTGCCGTTATCCCCCCTACTTGAGGGGCTACTTTCACTGTATCGGCTCTCCATTGTACTACACGTCCCTGCATCCATAAATCCCTTGCAACATCCGTGCACAACGTATCCGTCACACAACCTATCCCCTTACTTATCCGCAACGGACCTACACTCAAATGATGCGTCACATGTAAATGCTCCGAAAGCAAATTCCTAATGAAGGATGGAACTTCCACATGGAATGGATATACAGGATTGAACGTTCCTATCCCTATGTTGCCATTGGAACTTATTCGCATCCGTTCTACATTATTCGTCTTAAAAA
>WFXK01000150.1 GCA_015490695.1 Bacteroidota bacterium
CTTAGCCCACAACATCGGCGCCTTAATCGCTAAAACAACCGCTATTGATAAACCCGTAGCACAACTACAACCGCAAGAAACCCTTCCTATCTATCAACACTTTTTTGAACAATTAGGTTGGTGGGCTGTTGGATTTGCTATCCTCCTCTTTTTATTAGCCCCTATATTAAAACGCTGGATGCATGGTGTGGAATAAACGCTTAGTGCTATTGCTTTTTTCCCTGCTCTACGCACAACAACTACAACAAATCCCTGTTAAAGAAGTTAAGGTCTATAAAAATGGCGTCGCAGAAGTCTTAAGAGAGGGAACTATCACACTTCAAGACCGCACAGCACGTATTTTACTTCCTCCAGAAGCCGAAATAGCAACGTTAAAAGTAGCCACAACAACCCCTAAGGTGGAAATCATTGAAGTAAGCCTTCCTTGGACTCCCTATTACACAAACATCGCCCAACTCCTTTTCCAATCTGTAGGAGAAGAGATAGAAGTAGATTATTTACTAACACCACAAGAAAGTGACATCATTCGTGGGATTTTGCTCTATGTAGATACTTCTACCACACAACCCGTTATTGCTTTACAATTGAAACAACCGCCTGCAATGATGTTAATTCCGCTAAACAGAATCCTTACGGCAAAACGGCTTGGCGAACATCCCTCTTCTATCACGCCACAAGTGCTTATCCGAACCGATAAAGATGTAGCAAACCTCCGAGTACAAATGCGTTATCGTTCTAATTTATGGGAATGGAAAAGTTTAGAAGACTACCGCTTACGCAATGAGCAAGTAGAAGTTATTCAATATGCTACTTTAGTTTATCGCGGAACCAATCCTATTAACATGGCAACTTATCATCTTTTTGACTTCCCCTACGAACAACGCCACTTAAGTGATAGTGCTGCTTGCATCCACACCACAGCTTTTGAAGGTCCTGAACGCAAACAGCTCTTTTGTCAAGTTAAAACCATCCCTTGTAAAAGAATTTACTATTACTACTTAGAACCCATTTTTTCTATTCATTGGCTTCCACAAGATACTTTAGTTTATCAACAAGAGCCCCTTATTAGTTACCGTCTTCAATGTCCTTATATCGGTGAAACCAAAGAAGTGCCTACGGACCAAGGGGTTGCAATCGTCCGTAATGAAGCCTTTTCTAAAAAAAGTGAAGAGGTACGTTTAGAAAAACAGCTTTATAGGAAACATCTTGTAGAGGAGCGGATAGAAATCCAAAATCCTTCTGAAGAACCTATTACTTTACGGATTTACAAACGGATAGAAGGCGCTTTAAGCACGGCTCCTGTAGCGAAAATAGAAGATAGAAAACCCTTAGACCAATGGCACCATTCTTATTTATTTTATTGGGATAAAAAAGTAGAACCCAAGCAAACTATCACCCTCCTTTTTTCTTATTGGCTATATGAACCGCTATTAAGCCATGATTAAACGATACGCAGAAAGTTTATTAGCTTATCTTTTTCCAAGACGTTGCGTAGCATGCGAAGCCGTTTTAGCACCCGAAGAAAAAGCATTGTGTTTTGAATGCTTTGCTCAATTGGACCCTACCCACTACGAACAACGACCAAGAAACAACCCTGTTTATGATAAAATCCGTGCATTTTACCCTATAGACTTTGCCATCAGTGCTTTTTACTATGACAAAGACAGCGTCATCCAAAAAGCCATTCATGCGTTAAAGTACGAAGGGATAAAAGAAGTGGGATTATTCTTAGGTATGCATTTAGGATTTCTTTGGAAGCGAAATGTTTCAGCCGATTTACAACAGAAACCGTGGCACATTGTACCCTTGCCTTTACATCCTCGTAGAGAGCGCGAAAGAGGATATAATCAAGCTTTTTTGCTTGCTGTTGGGTTTTCAAAAATTACGCAATATCCAATTACTCAGGCGTTAAAAAGAGTGCAATATACGAAACCACAAGCGTTGAAAGGGCAACAAGAACGCTGGGAAAATATGAAAGCGGTCTTTAGTGCTGCAAAAACAATCCCTTCCCACATGATTTTAATAGACGATGTGCTTACTACAGGAGCTACTCTAATGGCTGCTATAGCGACCCTATTAAGCCATAGTCCTTGCACTATTGGGATTATTACTTTAGCAACGCCAAGAAGCGAATAATATGGAGCGTAAAGTTTGTGCTATTACAGGGGCATCCAGCGGTATTGGAAAAGCATTAGCCGAAACCTTCGCAGAAAAAGGCTTCGCATTAAGCCTATGCGCACGAAACTACGAACGCCTACAAAACCTACAACAAACCCTGCAACAACGTTATAACATCCCCGTACAAATTTTTAAAGTAGACGTTACCGACAAACAACAATGTAAAACATGGATAGAAAACACCATAAAACATTTCCGACGATTAGATGTGCTTATTAACAACGCAGGCATCTCTATGCGCGCTCTTTTTAAGGATGTCCGTTTAGAGGTCCTAAAACAATTGATGGATACCAATTTTTGGGGATGTGTTTATTGTACCAAGTACGCCTTACCTTATTTATTAAAAAGTAGAGGAAGCGTTATTGGTGTTTCCTCCATCGCTGGTTTTAAGGGTTTACCGGGAAGAACAGGCTATAGTGCTTCTAAGTTTGCCATGCATGGCTTTTTAGAAAGTCTTCGCATAGAGCATCTTAAAGATGGGCTTCATGTGTTAATTGCTTGTCCTGGGTTTACCGCTTCAGAA
>WFXK01000151.1 GCA_015490695.1 Bacteroidota bacterium
GGCATACAAAATTAAAAAATAGGGGGCAAAATGCCCCCTGCATATTAAAAGTAAACATTAAGCGATAAAGAAGCAATGGGTTGGAGGTTGATGGCGAAGCTACTGTTTTCTAAAGAAACCTCATCAGTATCCAAAGTACCACTTAATTTCATAGTGCGGTAGCGGAACAATAGCTGCGTCTCACCTCCAATAGCGACATGCTCTCCTATGAAGTATTGAAGTTCTAAACTGGGAGCGGCGCCCAATTGCATAGTGTTAGTAGAAAATGTAGCGGGTGTGCCTGCAATTTCCGTTATATCTACGTTCATTTTAGAATAGGAGATGAACAAATAGCCACCGTAAAGTAGGGCAAACCGTCCTAAGTTCATAGGGATTTGATAACCTGCTTGGACGGTAAAGCCTGTGGTATTGTAGCGTACAGGACCTACGATGGTTTCGTCAGGATTGCCTAAAGTGTCTGTAGTTATCGTTTTTAACCGCCATTCTCCTGATTGGATTTGCGTTCCGACAAAGCCTCTAACGAGTCCATTACCTGCGGGCACGCGCACACCAACTCCCATCGTAGGTCGGGCAAATAACCCAGGACCTTCTAAAATCAAATTCAATAAGATTTGATACTGGGGCGGTAAAAGCGTAGGGGCATTTCGGGAAAGTAGCGCTAAAGGCGAACTGACGCCTACATACACACCAAACCGAGGCAAATCTGCTGAAGGGCTGTTCTGCGCCCACGAAATTCCTAATACCAACGTACAAAGTACTGCTATCCTCTTCATAGCACTAACCATTTAGTTCTACTATTCTTTTAGGCAAACTTTGTGCCAAAGAAGCGATTTGCAAATGCGAAAGAATACATTAGTTTTGAGCGGGATGCGGGTAGATTTTCGTAATGGAGCAGTAGCCTTCGCTTATCGCAGCACACAGCAATTACGTTATGCCTATCGTCTGTTTCAATGGTTACGATGGAAGCCAGTAGCGTATTTAGCCCCTTGGCTCGCAAACATCGCCTTGCGTTTAGGACTACGTCCCCTTATTAAACGCTATTTGTTTGACCTCTTCTGTGGTGGCGAAACCTTAGAAGAAGCATTAAAAACAGCACAAAACCTCTATCGCTATGGCGTACAAGTCTTAATTGACTACGCAACAGAAGCCCAACCCGACGAACAAGGAAGAGAAAAAGCAAAAAAGGTTTTTGAACAAATCCTACAATTAGCCCACAATAAACCCTGGGTCAATGCCGTAGCATTAAAACCCAGTGCACTTGGAAATATTGATGTATTAGAAAAAGTGCAAAACCACCAACGTTTAACCCAACAAGAACAAAAACAATATGACGCTTTTTTAGAACGAATGGACTTCTTAGCCGCTAAAGCCCAACAACTAAAACAACCGCTGTACATTGATGCAGAAGAAAGCTGGTTTCAAGCCACTGTGGATGAAGTCTGCGAAACGCTTATGCAACGCTATAATCAACAAGCGGCGTATGTGTATACAACGATTCAATGCTATAAGAAAAATAGTTTTTCATACTTAAAAACTCTATATCAGCGTGCTGAGCAAAAAGGATTTTATTTAGGAATTAAATTAGTTCGGGGAGCCTATTTAGAAAAGGAGCGGAAACGCGCTCGCAAAAGCGGTTATCCCTCTCCTGTGTTTGCTACTAAGAAAGAGACGGACGAGACCTACAATAATGCCTTAGCATTTTGCTTAGAGCGTTTAGAAAACATCGGTTTATGTATTGCTACGCATAACGAAGAGAGTTGTCGCAAGGCAGTACAATGGATGGAAGCTTATCAAATTGCGCCTGATGACCAACGGGTTACGTTTTCTCAATTATACGGCATGGGCGACCATCTTTCTTTTAACTTAGCCAAAGCAGGCTATAACGTCTTGAAGTACTTACCTTATGGACCTATTCACGAAACTTTTCCTTATTTAGCACGGCGCATTAAAGAAAACAGCAGTATTGTAAAACAATCGCATTTGGAATATTTTTTGATTGCACAGGAGTTAAAGCGGCGGCGCAGTGAAAAGTAGTCGCTTCATCGCACGACGTTACCTCTTCTCTAAAGGACTTCCCAACATCATCCATTGGTTCACTCTGTTGTCTATCATCAGTCTATGCATTGGTACTGCCGTATTTATCATCGTGCTTTCTGTGTTTAATGGCTTTTCTCAATTGCTCCAAGACGTGTTTAAGAAAGTAGACCCCGATTTAAAAATCGTTGCAAAACAAGGTCGTTGGATTCAAAACCCCAAGAAGTTGGTTCAAAAACTTCGTACTTACTCAGAAGTAAAAGGAGTGTCTGTGGTAATAGAAGGAAAGGGGGTATTACAACAAGGGAAACGACAATATTTAGTGCAAGTAGTGGGAGTAGATAGCACTTATTTAGCGTTTTTACGTTCCCGAATGCCGCTTTTAGAAGGAAAATGGCAGTTAGAAACGCAAGTTTCCAAAGCAACGGCTGTCTCAGGAATCGGCGTCGCTTATTACCTTAATTTATATTTAAACGACTTTTTTAACCCTTCTTATCTGCTGAGCATAGACCCCAAGGCTGACCCACTGAAGAACCCAGAAATGGCTTTAAGACAACTTCCTATTGTGATTACCGGCATTTTTCAAGTGCAAAAGCAGTACGACGATACTTATATATGGGTTGCTTTGCCTGTAGCGCAGTATTTGTTTAATACTTACGATAAAGCTTCTTACATAGCAGTGTGGTGTGAAGATTGTACAACGTTGAAGAAAAAACTCCAACAGCAATGGGATACTACTTTAAGAATCTTAGACCGCAATGAACAACACGAAACACTATTTAAAGTTTTACAAACGGAAAAGTGGATTAGCTATTTCATTATTTTGTTAATGGTTGTATTGATTTCCTTGAATCTATGGGGGAATTTAAACATGATTGTTATTGCCAAGTATAGAGACTTAGGGATTTTACAAGCAATGGGAGCGACTTATCAGCATTTAAGGCGGGTTATTCTTTATTTGGCTTTTTATATTGGGGTACTTGCCGTTGTTCCGGGAACGATTTTGGGTATTTTATTGGTTTTTGCGCAAAAACATTGGAAGCTTTTAAAGTTTAGTAATGCACAATATTTTATTGTAGATGCGTTTCCTGTTGCTTTAGAATGGCACGATGTTTTAATTGTGCTTTTGACCTTAGGGATGGTTGTGTGGAGTGCTACCTTTTATCCTTCTTATTTGTTAAAGGGACGTTCAGTAAGAGATTTACTGCATAGTAAATAGGTTTTAAGGTTCTGGAATGTGAATTCCTCTGTCTATGGGGGTTTCTAAGACCATATAGGTGGTTGTTTGTTGAATTCCTTCTAAGTTGCTTAGTTTTTTCATAAGGATTTCTTGCAAGGTAGCGATGTCTTTACAGACGACGTGTAGGATGAAGTCGGTATCGCCTGTGACGCTGTATAGGGTAGTAACTTGGGGGATTTTTTCAATTTCTTTGATGGCACGTTCTACGTTAGCGCCTCTGCTAACACGGACTAATACAATAGCTTCTACTTCCAAACCGATTTTATGGCGGTCTACTAACAATCTTGCGCCTTTAATAACGCCCTGCGGTTCTAATTTATTTCTTAAGCGGGAGTATACCGTACCTGTTGCGACCCCCAAAGCATCAGCGATTTCTTTTAATTTTGCTTTAGCGTTGTTCATTAAAAAATTTAATAAGCGGGCGTCTGTTCTGTCTAACTTCAATTGACGTCTACGGCGTGGCATGATGCTAAAAATTTAGCCTGCAAAGTAATGCTTTTTTTACTATACAAACAAATTAAGTCGCTAAAGATTGCTTTATGGGTAAATACACCGAAAAAACCGTTCTACCTGGTTCACTTTCCACTTCTATGCGTCCACGATGTTTTTCTACGATTTTTTTCACAATATCTAATCCTAAACCTGTGCCCTGCCCCTGAGGCTTCGTCGTGAAAAAGGGCTCAAAAATCCTATCTTTAATCTCAGGAGGAATTCCAGGACCACTATCCTGTACCTTCACTACCACTGTATTGTCATCCACTTTTTGAATGTAAATATCCAAAGTGCCTTGTCCTTCCATTGCCTGCGCCGCATTATGAATTAAATTAGTCCATATTTGTGAAATCTCATCGGGATACCCCTCTATCTCAGGTACATCATCATCATAATGTTTGTTAACTTCAATACCATATTTCAAAACATTGTGGTATAGTGTCAAGACCATTTCCATATTCTTCTTTAAGTCTACCGAAGTCATTTTATCTTCCGATTTTTGATGCAAGTAGTTTCTTACGGCTTGAACCATCTTCATAATTTTTTGAGTGGCGATACCAATATTATTAAGATTGGTTTGTACTTTGGCTATTTGTTCTATGATTTGAAGCAGCTGTGATGCTTTTTCGTGTTGTAATAAGGGTAAGTATTGGGAAAGTTGGTCTACAGAAAGACGGATTTTCATTAAAGTAGATGCTATAGAAGCGGCATTTTCTACTTTAGCTTCTTCTAAAGCGGAGCGTAAAGCCCGTTTTAACTTTCGTTCTTCTCTACTACTTAATGGTTTAATCTCACGAGGTTCTAAAACAAGATTTAACAGCTCTAAAAACCTTTGTAAAGTTTCTTCATCCAATTCAGTACCTAAGGAAGGCAACTGTCTTAATAAGGCTGGGAGTTGTTCTTGTAAACTGGAAGTGGCTGCATTGATTGCTCCTGATGGTGTGTTGATTTCATGCGTAATGCCTCCAATGAGCTTCCCTAAGGTTACTAACGTTTGTAAACGTTGTAGCTGCTCTTGATAGTGTTTTACGATACCATCTTCAGAAGTGCTTACACTTAACTGCTTTTTTAGTTGTTCATTTTCTTGGCGAAGTTGCTCATTTTCTTTTAGTAATGCTTCTAGTTTGTTTAAGGTTTTAGTTTCTAGCTCTTCTACTTTTTCTTGCAATTCTTTTGCTCGTGCTTCTAAAATTCTGTACCTTTCATTGGCTTTTTCTAATTTTTTACGAAATTTCTCTAAGGCTTCAAGAGCGTCTTCGTCTTTACTTAACCATTGTTCTGCCCATAGAAAAGGCATAGTAACTAAGGTTTTGTCAAAGCAAAATTAGTAATAGTAAAGTAGTTTGCCAAACATTGAAATTTCCTTTAACATTGCGGGCACAAAAAGCAAACTCAAAGAATGAAATTATCGCTTATCATTCCTGTTTATAATGAGCGTGTTTTTTTTCCAAAACTTTTTGATTTGGTGTATGCTATGGACTTCGGGGTTCCCAAAGAGTTAGTGATTGTTGATGATTTCTCTACAGATGGCACAAGACAATGGATAAAAGAGCATATAGAGGGAAAAGAAGGGGTCGTTGTTGTTTATCATGAACAAAACAAAGGGAAGGGAGCAGCACTACATAGTGGCTTTCAAAAAGCTACAGGCGATATTATCGCTATTCAGGATGCTGATTTAGAATTAGACCCTCGGGACTTAATCCCCATGGTACAAATGATTGTAGAAGATAAGGCGGATGTTGTGTATGGCTCTCGTTTTTATGGTAAAATGCACCGAGTTGCCCCCTTCCATTACCATTGGGGAAATAAAATCATCTCTTTTTGGGTAAACTTCTTTTGTAATACTAGTTTTACCGATATTGAAGTTTGTTATAAAGTCTTCAAAAAAGAAATCTTGAAGTACTTCGATCTTACGCTTACAGATTTTGGTTTTGAAGTAGAGTTTACAATGAAGATGGCAAAGACAGCGATGCGTAAAGGTTGGCGTGTGTATGAAACCGCAATCCATTACTACGGACGCTCTTTCGCAGAAGGAAAAAAAATCAATTGGAAAGATGGTATAAAAGCCTTAGGATACATTTTAAAATTTGCTTTTTGGAAACCTAAGCTATGAATGACGTCCCTTATAAGTCTTTTTTACTAACCAAACACTGATTTCATAAAGTAATAACATAGGTAATGC
>WFXK01000152.1 GCA_015490695.1 Bacteroidota bacterium
GTAGTTAATAAAGGGAAACTTGTAATTCGTTAAGAGAGCGGGGGGCTTTGAGCCCCCCTTTTTTATTTTTCTTTAAAAATCCAGACCTTAGGTGGGGTAGTGCTGCTCATTATGCCTCGGAACATTGCAGAAGTGTTCATTCGCATTGCGTAGTGTTTTTTAGGAGTGATAACAATAAAACCTCCTTCGCCACCAAGGTGTTTAATGGTGTTTAGTACGCTATCGGCTGCTTGTTCTGGAGAAAGCCCTTGTTTGAGTAGCATACATACAAAAAAGGCGGCAGCGGTTCGTATAAAGTACTCTCCGTGCCCTGTAGCAGAAATCGCTCCGCATTGGTTGTCTGCATAGGTACCAGCACCGATAATGGGACTATCGCCTACTCTGCCGTTCATTTTTAAAAACAAACCTCCTGTAGAGGTAGCAGCGGCAACGTTGCCATACCGGTCCACAGCAACCGCGCCGACCGTCTCCGTGTTTAACGAAGAAAATCGTTGTTGATATTGCTTTAAGCGTTCTGGCGTGTAGAAGTAATGTTGTTCTTTTAATGGCAAGTTGTATTTTAGCGCTAATTCCTCGGCACCTTGTCCGACCATAAGCACGTGTGGGGTTTTTTCCATTACGATTCGTGCCAAGCGAATAGGGTTTTTCACATGTTGGACGCTTGCTACGGCACCTGCACGAAGGGTTCTCCCCTCCATGATGGAAGCATCCATTTCTACTTCGCCGTTTTCGTTCAAGACAGCGCCTTTGCCCGCGTTGAAGAAAGGATGGTCTTCTAATACGCATACGGCTTCTGTTACGGCGTCTAAAGCACTACCGCCTTGCGCTAAAATCGCCCCTCCCTTCTCTAAAGCTTCTTTTAATGCTGACTCTACAGTCGCTTGCAAAGTAGGTGTCAGATGTTCTGGACGAAGATTTCCTGCACCTCCGTGGACAATAATCATCCACTCTTGGGCAAAAAGGAAAGAGAAAGCAAATAGCCCTATCCAGCGCATACGACAAAAATAACATAAGTTTGCCATCCCTATGTCTACCCACTTCTATCCGTTGAAAGTGGAACGGGTTGTCCATGAAACCCCAGAAGCCGTATCTATTTACTTCACAGGATACCACCCTACTATCTTTGCTTACAAGCCCGGACAATACTTAACCTTTCGCATTCCCATAGAAGGAAAATACTACCATAGAGCTTATTCCTTGTCCAGTACCCCTCAATTAGATGATTTTCTTCGTATCACTGTAAAAGCTATCCCAGGGGGGAAAGTTTCTAATTATCTAAAACAAAATATTCAAGTAGGCGATGAACTCTTGGCTCTGCCACCTATGGGAAAATTTACCATTCCCGATGCCGAAGAGCAACCTATTCATTATTTATTGATTGCTGGTGGTAGTGGCATCACACCGATTTTTTCTATTTTAAGAAGTCTGCTTTATTACCATCCCCAAAGCCGCATTTCTTTGTTATACGCTAATCGCTACGAGCACAGCATTATTTTTAATGATGCCTTAGAGGAATTAAAAGAGCGTTTCCCTGAGCGTTTTCATTTAACCCATATCTTAAGCAGACCCTCTGAGCAATGGCAAGGACTAAAAGGACGAATTGAAGGCGAAAGAGCTTATCAGTTGATTACTGAACAGGAAGAAATTTTCCCTTTGAAAGAGAAACGCTATTACATCTGTGGTCCCTATGGGATGATTCAAAATGTAATAGATGTGTTAATTAAAAAAGGAGTGGAAAAGGGTAAGGTGTTTACAGAGCTATTCACTTCACCGCTACCTTTAGAGCCTGAGGTGGAGATAGAGGAGTCTGAGGTAGTAGATGCCAAGGCGATTATTCATTTAGATGGTCAGCGGTTTGAGATAGAGGTTCCTGCGGGGAAAAGTATCTTAGAAGCCGCATTAGATGCGGGCTTAGACCCCCCTTACGCGTGTCAACAAGGCATTTGCTGCACCTGTAGAGCCCAACTCTATAAAGGAAACGTAGATTTACGCGAACGAGAAGGACTATCTGATGATGAAATTGATGAAGGATTTATTTTAACCTGTCAGTCTTATCCAACTACTAAAGTGGTAGAGTTAGAGTATAAATGAAACGACGTTGGGTTGTTTACCTTTCTTATGATGGCATGACCGATGCCTTGGGCGAATCCCAAGTGTTAAATTATTTAATTGGGCTAAGGGAGAAAGGCTATCCTATTTATTTAATCAGTTTTGAAAAACCTGAACCTTATCGGCGTTTGAAAGAACATATTCAGCAGTTGTGCCAAAAGTATGATATTTATTGGAAACCATTGCGGTATCGTAATAACCCCCCTGTGCTTTCAACTTTATATAATTTACAATTATTACGGCGAGCTATGCCTTCCCCAGAAACCATTGGTTTGATTCATTGCCGTGGCTATGTGGTCTCTTTAGTAGGATTAGAATATAAAAGACGTTTTGGTATCCCTTTTATCTTTGATATGCGGGGTTTTTGGGCAGATGAAAAACTAGAAGGCGGTTATTGGAAACCTTTCTATATGCGTCCTATTTACCATTTTTTCAAGAAAAAAGAGAAAGCTTTTTTCCAAGAAGCCGATTTTATCGTTTCTTTAACGCACGCAGGGAAAAAAGTTATTGTAAACGATTTCCACATACCTGACGAAAAAGTTATTGTTATTCCTACTTGTGTGGATTTAAAACGTTTTTATGGCTTTTCCTTAGAGAAGCGCAAGGCGTTAAGAGAACGATTAGGGATTCCTTTGGATGTTCCTGTGTTGTTGTATAGTGGTTCTATTGGGGGTAATTGTTATGATAATCGTTATTTAGAGAGCCTTGTGAGGCAGTTTTTATCGGTTTATCCTGAGGGGAGGGTGTTTTTATTGTTGCGTATAGAGGAGACACCGGCGAATTTAGAGCCTTTTCAAGAGCGTATTGTTGTTCATTCAGCGCCTTTTTATCAGGTTGCAGATTATTTGAATGTAGGGGATTGGGGGTTAATGTTTTGTCGTGAAGGCAAAGCCGCTCCTGCACGCTTCCCTACAAAAATCGCAGAATACTGGGCTATGGGACTACCGCTTATTGCTTACGGCGCCTTAGGCGACATCCCCCACCTTCTAAAACAATATCCCTTCCTCGGGGTTTTCTTAAAAAACTTGGAAGATTTTTCTAAAGTCTTGCCTTCTTTGTCTCTTTCAAAAGAGAACGTGGATAGACTTCGCACTTTTGTAAAACAATATTTTAGTTTGGAAAAAGGCATTGAAGCGTATGCCAACTGCTATGCTCAGCTCTTCCCACTAAGGCATGGATAAAAATACCAAAGGACGTACAATAGTAAATCGCTCATAAGTGATTTTTAACAAATAAAACCCCGGAGAAGGAGGAGCAGGAATAAGAGCACAGGAATGGTTGTTAAAATAAGTAGCGATTCGTTCGCCTGTGATAGCATAAAGGGAAAGCTGCCGAATGGGTTGAAGAGAACAAACTTGGATAGTTTCTCCATTGACTTGAATACTTGGTGTGGGGTATGGTTGTTGTAAAGTAATTCGTTGGATAGTAGATGGAGAAATAAAGCATCGGAAGAAGTTCCATAGTTCGCTTGAAGCATGGATTTCTTTAGTGGTGGTACCAATGTAGAAGGAAGCCCCAGGCCATGTGTGTCCTCCGTTAAAAATCTTTGCCTTGACCATAGTTGCACAAGAATCGCATTTCCAATAGGTCATTTCTACGGCAGTGCTATCGTTTAGGGAGTCTATAAAAGTGCTGTAGGTGTTGTAGCATTGTAAAAAGTTTTCCCATTCCATTAAAGTTGAGTCAACAGGGTAGAAGCGTTGATTACCTTGGTATGGCACTCTATTATCTTGGGTGCCATGGAAGTGAATCAAGGGGATGGTTTTCGTTGGAGTACAAGGGAACCAACTTCTTGCTGGAGTACCTGCTACGCTGCCAATGGCTTTGATATGCCGAGCAGCAAAACAAGCCATGTAATACGACATAATCCCCCCATTGCTCATACCACAAAAGAAAATCGCATCTTTCCGAATCCGATAGCGCTGCAAAAGCGTGTCTATTAAAACGTTTAAAAATAAAGTATCATTTGCTCCGTAAACTGAAAATCCCGCATTCCAATACCGATTACCTGTTAAATCAAAAGTTCCTTCAGGATAAACGACAATAAATCCAGCGGTGTCCGCTACTTGGTTCATCTCACTATAAAACATTTGCTCCCAGCCGTTAGACGTATAACCATGTAAATTAAGAATCAACGGAACTTCTTTTGTGGTGTTATAGTAAGAAGCAGGGACGTAAATCCAAAAGGTTCGCCATTGATTGTCTACAAAAAGGCTATCATACTGCTGTGCGACAACAATAC
>WFXK01000153.1 GCA_015490695.1 Bacteroidota bacterium
CTGCTTCCACTCCCCGATACAGAATAATACAGAGTATCAGGTAAACATAGACTTCCTAAGGTATCTTCCCCAGTAATGGACAAAGATGAGGAAAATTCTGTAGTAGTGATAGTTATCCACTTAATGCCATCCCAATACTGAAATACTTTGCAGTCTATATTAAAAACTAACAAACCGACAGCGGGGTTGGTTATAGCATTTATTTGCGAAGAAGTTAGACGAGGGATAAGGATACCACGTGCAGTGTCGTAAACTTCTACTTTAGCAGATGGGTCAGGGGTTGGTGTCCCAATGCCGACATTCTGGGCAGCTACTAAGGATACGACGCTAATACTCACTAATAGCCTTCCAAAATGTGAAAACCGACTTGTCGGGTTCATAGTACAAAATTACATATAAGAGCAATAAGATGCTATGCTGTGGTTTAGACATTACTTTAAGGTTAGGGAATAGTGATAACGATTTTCCCGAACTGTTTTGCTTGTGCCATATATTGCATGGCGTCTTGGATGGCGTCTAAGGGGAAGGTTTTTGCTATAATGGGTTTGATTTTATGTTGTTCAACGAAGTTAAGCATTGCTTGGAATTCTTGTGGACTTCCCATAGTAGAGCCAAGGATAGAGAGTTGTTTCCAAAATGCATAAGCGGCTTGGACGTTTTTCCATGGGCCTGTGGTGATACCATAAAAGACGATTCTTGCAGCAGGGGCTGCTAATTGGATTAAATAGTTAAAGGTTTCGCCTCCTGCACTGTCGATAATAAGGTCTATGCCTTTTGTTTCTTTGGCTAAGGCGCTGAATTGGGCTTTATCTTTGTAGTCAATAGCTTTTTTTGCGCCCATGCTAAGGGCTTTTTTTCGTTTTGCTTCGCTTCCTGAGCTGACATATACTTCAGTGGTTTTTTGTAGGGCGAATTGGAAGGCAAAGAGGGCGACACCGCCGCCTACGCCGTTAATAAAGACCCGTTCCCCTTCTTTTAATGCTCCTCGGGAGAAGACCGCTCGGTAAGCAGTTAATCCTGCCAAGGGCAATGCCGCCGCTTCTTCCATCGTAAGATGCTTAGGCTTTTCATAAAGCTGAGATACAGGAACCACTACATACTGGGCAAAGGTTCCCCAACGAGGCATTCCTAAAATCTCATAGCGTTGACTTTGTACTTTGGGGTTATTTCCCCAAAAAAGTCCTGGTTGAATAACGACTTCTTTACCTATCCAATGTTGCGCTTCTTTGTCATAGACTGCTTCTACAATACCAGCACCATCTGAACCCAAAACGCAGGGGAGCTGAATCTTAGGATATTTCCCTTGTTGAATCCACACATCTCGGTGATTAAGCGCTGCTGCGTGCAGGCGGACTAATGCCTCTCCTTTTTTTAAAGAAGGTGTTTCTACCTCTTTTACAATAAGCGGTGTATCGATTTTTTCTAAAAAAGCCGCTTTCATCTTTTACGAAGTAAAATATAAGGATGTTGGGTAGATTTTACATGTAGCAACAACCCTTTATTGCCTTCCCATTCCACGAATTCTCCCTCAAAGATGGTTACAGGCGCTTGGGTTGTTAGTTTGTAAGTTTGATGGTGATGGTGTGGAGAGAAGCTTACTTGAGCGTCTCCTTCTTCAGTATCTAAAAGCCCCATAGGGTTGACTTTCTCTATGCTATAAGATAGGGTTCCCTGTAATTGATGCCCTTGGATTTGGATTTTAATTTCTGTTATGGGTGCACCTAAGGGACCGCTGTAGGTTCCTGTGTAGTCTTGTAAGCGTGCATGCCAGTGATAGAGGGAAGAAGCATCTACTTTAAGGTCTTCTAATCCTGAGCCATAAGTAGGAAGGGTCCCTAAAGAAGCGCCTGCTTTTTGTGCTAAAATACTTTTCTTTTTCTTTGCTCCCTTGGAGGTATCTACTGGAGGGGCGCTTACTAACCATTGTTCTTTTTTCTTAGCTCTCTCACTAATGTTGGCTGCAATAGTTTTTTTTAGAGTTTTTTTAGTAGGTTCGGAAATAGTAAGTTGAGGAGTTTGCGTCGCTGTAGTTTCTGGTGGCGTTTCTTTGCTTAGGGTGCTAAGGGTATCTTGTTCATACTCCTCTTGCTCTTCATAAACTATAGAAGAAGTGGAAGTTTCTTCTGCAATAAGGTCTTTAGCAATAAAGCCTTCTTTACCTTGATAGAAGGCACGCCAGTAGTTTTTTCCCTCTTCGGGAATTGCTTGAAGGGAGTCACCGTAAGGGATTGTTATTACTACGGGGGCATTATCGTGTGCTTGTGCTAAAAGAGGCGCTCCATCTTCTGAAATAACGTAGTATTTAGTTTTTTGCTGGTTTTCTCGGGCGCAACCGACCCCCCAAAT
>WFXK01000154.1 GCA_015490695.1 Bacteroidota bacterium
AACCCCCTGTGATAGAGCGAATTATGTACTGGTCCGAACAACTTAAACGCTATGTAAGTACTCAAAGTGCCGTAGCATTATTAGAAGAAATATTTAGACATTACCCTTTGAAAAAACTTACCCCTTTGTTGTATCAATACAGCGCTTATTTGTTTGAAGTAGGTAGACGTAAAGAAGCTTTCAATTACTTAGAAAATGCTTTATTATTGGACTACGATGCTCATCATTATTTATTTCACTATAATCCGCAATTACAAAAAGAAAAGCGTATTTGGCAAATTTTAATGCTTTATAAACCATAGAACAATGGGCGTTAATTTCCATATTCCTCATTTGCCAGAAAGAACAAAAAAGCCTCGGGAACAAGGACTGACAATGGTTTTAGACAAAGGATTATCGCTTCGGCAAGTAGAAGACTTTTTATCGGTCTGCGAAGCCTATGTGGATATGGTAAAATTGGGATGGTGTACTGCTTATTTGACCCCCCACTTAAAAGCGAAAATCCAATTATATAAAGAGGCAAACATCCATGTCTACTTAGGTGGAACGCTTTTTGAAGTCTTTGTTGTTAGAAAAGCCTACGAGCAATTTAAAAAAATCTTAGATGATTTCGGTTTAGAAACAGCAGAAATTTCTACAGGAAGTTTAAATTTACCAGAAGAGGAGCGCTTGGCGTATATACGGGATTTATCCAAGAACTTCCGCATTATTACGGAAATAGGAAGTAAAGACCCCAGTGTTGAACTGCCACCCTATAAATGGGTTCAGGCAATTAAAGCAAGTTTAGAAGCAGGAGCATGGAAAGTGATTACCGAAGCCCGTGAAAGCGGTACTGTAGGCATGTTCCGAGAAAGCGGCGAAGTCAAAAAAGGTTTAGTTCTGGAAATCTTAGACCAAATAGACCAACACCACATCATCTTTGAAGCTCCAAAAAAATCCCAACAAGTATGGTTTATTAAACAACTAGGCAGTAATGTTAACTTGGGTAACATCGCCCCTGATGAAGTCATCCCATTGGAAACCTTACGTTTAGGTTTAAGAGGCGATACCTTCTTTACCTTTTTATAAAAATAACGCCTGTAAACAATGGCGTATCTTTGTCTTTATAACCTTCGCTTTGAAGCTGTTCATGGTGTTTATGAAGTAGAAAAAAAAGTCCCACAGCCTTTCCGAGTGGATTTACGACTTAGAATCAACCCTAAAGAAGCCATCTTAGATGATGAAATAGAAAAAACGGTAGACTACGTCCACGTTTATGAAATCGTAGAACGCATTATCAAAGACTCTTCTTTGAACTTGCTGGAAACACTTGCCTATCGTATCGCTCACGAAGTAAAAGAGCTACATCCTTGTATTGAAGCGGTAACAGTGGAAGTGCACAAATTAGAAGCCAGAGTAAAAGGGGATTTTATCCATAGTTCCGTTATTTACACCACAGATGAAGATTTATGCGCATCCTCATCACGGGAGGAACGGGACTCATAGGTAAGGCTTTTATATCGTTTATCCTACCTGAAGCAGAAGCCATCTTTGTCGTCTCAAGAAAGAAACGCGCAAATCAAAAGAAAATATTTTATTTCCTGTGGGATGGGAAGCAGATTCCCAAAGAAATTCCTGCAGTAGACTGGGTTATTAACTTAGCAGGGGAGCCTATTTTGACGAAACACTGGAGTAAGCGACAAAAACAAAGACTTTGGGATAGTCGTATTTGGGCAACAGAAGCTTGTGTGCGTTTTATAGAAAGACATCCGCCTCAGATGTTTTTTTCGGCTTCAGCAGTTGGTTACTACGGAACTAACCCTCCTATTCCTAAAACAGAAGAAAGTCCCTGCGGAAAAGATTTCTTAGCTCAACTGGCATCTGCTTGGGAGCGTAAAGCCAAAGAAAGCCCTGTAGAACCCACTTTACTGCGCTTTGGAATTGTATTAAGCGAAAACGCTATTCCATTCAAACAACCCTACTACAGCTTTAAGTACTTATATCCAACTTACTTAAAACCTGGCACGCAAATTATGCCATGGATTGCTATGGAAGATGTTTTACGTGCTATGAAGTTTTTATGGGACCACAAGGTGAGCGGTGCTATTAACGTGGTTACCCCTGAACCGATTACACATCACGAGTATGCATCTATATTAGCCAAACTATTACGGAAACCTGCACCCGTAGGAATTCCTCAGTGGTTTATGCGTTTGTTTTTCGGAGAGAGGGCAACAATATTAACAAAAGGCGTTGCCGTGCTTCCTAAGCGATTAACCTCCTTAGGTTTTACCTTTCATCATCAAAGCATTGTTACATTACTGCGAATGCTCATTCAAAGGATAGAACGGAAATCTGAAAGAACAACCAATGAAGATAGCGTAATGTTGTTCGGTTAAGTTATAGTAAATGCCCAAGTCCGCCAGACACCATGAGGTGATGGTTTTTTGGAAGCCTGTGTTAAAAAAGGTATGGGTGTTTGCTTCATTCCATTGATGTAGAAAGACGTATTCAAAGAAGAGGGTGAGGGTATTCCATTGGGGATTCCATGTCCAGCTCCACCGTAAGTGTTGTGTCTGGATTTCTAAAGTCATGGCACTGGTTAAGTGCGGAAGTTGTAGCCATTCTATATTGGTCATGATACCTGATTCGCCTCCGAAAAATGCAAGAATGGCAAGATTGTGTGAAAGTTTTCTTCTTAATCGCAATTGAGGCAAGGCAGTCCATTGGGCTTCTACAGAATAGGGAGCCAGCAGCAGGGCTATGTCCCACTGAGGTAAAAACCCATATTTGATAAGCCATTCTCCAAAAAGGAAGTCCTTGCTTTTTTCATAAGTTAAGCCTGCAAATTCCAATTGCCATGTTTTAAAAGCAGCTGGCTCAACAGCTTCGGTCATATCAGGACGGTCTGTACTCCATAACTGCGCTGCTACCCATAAAGGACAA
>WFXK01000155.1 GCA_015490695.1 Bacteroidota bacterium
GAAGAGAACTGGATTGAAAACTACGACGGCTTTGACCCTCGCTCAGAAGAAGCCTACATCATTTTTACACTCCTCCAGCATGCATTTCTAAAACAAAGTCTACAATTAGCTGCTGAGATTGAAGCCTATATGCAAGTAGAAACCAAACGGGTCTCAAGAGGCGTAAAACAAGCACCTTTTTGGGTACTCCGTGCTACTGTAATGCCCTCCGTACTATGTGAAATCGGATTTTTAACGAACAGCAGAGACGAAAAATTTCTACGCTCACCAGAAGGACAACAACAAATTGCTAAAGCAATCTATGAAGGTTTATACTCGTATGCAAGAAAAAAACAAGAATAAAAGATTTTCGTTACTTTTGTTCTCATGATAGGAATAGGACTTCGGCGTGTTTTAAGTGAAGCGATTATCCATAAAAAAGGAATTGCTCCTGATTTTATTGAATTTGCTCCAGAGAACTGGATGGGTATTGGAGGTTATTGGCGTAAACAATTAAAACAAGTAGTAGAACGCTACCCTGTGTTTTGTCATGGACTTTCCCTCTCCATAGGTAGCCCTGAGCCTCCCGATAAACCCTTCTTAGGAGCCCTAAAAAAATTCCTTGATGAGGTCCAAGCCGTCTATTACTCAGAACATTTAAGTTTTTCTAAAGTTCAAAATGCCCATCTTTATGAGTTGTTTCCTATTCCTTTTACAGAAGAAGCCATTAAGCATGTTGTTAAACAAATTCGCTATGTCCAAGAGGTCTTAGAGCGCCCGCTAGTGATAGAAAACATTTCTTACTATACTGCTGTAACCCCCGAAATGGATGAAGCAACCTTTTTACGTGCTATTTTAGAAGAAAGTGATTGTCTACTGCTCTTAGATGTAAATAATGTTTATGTCAACGCTTTCAATCACGGATATGACCCAATGGCTTTTATAAGCGCTTTACCATTAGAGCGAGTAGCCTACATCCATATTGCAGGACACGAACAAGTTGAACCTTCCCTAATTATAGATACCCATGGTCAACCTGTTATCGCTGCCGTCTATGAACTCTTAGAAGAAACCTTAAAACTTCTTCCTAAGGAAGTTCCCATTTTATTAGAAAGAGACTTTAATATCCCCCCTGCTGAAGTGCTACAAGGTGAACTCAATGTATTAAAAGCAATAAAAGATGGCGTCTTTCAAAAAAGTACAGCAACAATTCCATGATTATTGCCGTAAACGAATAAACTCTTTGGATTTCCACGTAAGTAGAAAAGACGCACTACCCCATTATCCCAGATTGGTCTACAATATTTTTTATTACAATCTTCTGAACGCTTATCCCATAACAGCAACGTATTTAGGAGAAGAATGGGAAACACTTGTTACCTTATTTTTAAAAAAACACGATTGCCATACCCATTTCATTTGGTTATTACCACAAGAGTTTCTTTCTTTTGTTGAAGACCAACCCTATTACACGGATAAATTTCCTGTGCTTTTAGACCTTATGCGCTGGGAGTGGGCTTCTTTATATGTACAAATCATGCAAGATGTAGAAATTCCTTCCTTAGCTCAAGAATGCAATTCCTTAGAAGCTTTTCCTTTTGTAAACCCCTACCAACAGCCTTTACTACTCCACTATCCTGTATTTCGACTTTCACCTTTTGAAGCAGAACGCCATCCCCAAAAAACACTACTTATTGCTTACAGAACAGAAGAACTTAAAAGCCATTACCTTCAGCTTCACCTTCCGCAAGAACTCCTCTTAGCCGCTTATCACCTTTTGAAGCACCTACTTTACCACAACGGAAAGCTCTCCCTCCTTGCCTTATCGCAATACATTGCTTTGTATCTGCAAAACAAAGACCCTCTTCCCTTTACACTGCAGCTTTTAAACGTCCTTGCGGAAAAAGGATTACTCTGGGGATTTCGTAAAGACTAACGGCTTATTTTTTTCGTTTTTTCAATTTTTTCTTCAGTTCTTTACTCTGTGCCACGCTTTTCATAAAGAGACGTGAAGGTTGAAAATAAGGGATAAAGCGCTCGGGAATTTCTATAGGTTTTTTGCGAGAAATGTCCATAGCTCGCTTAGGTGCGCGGTGCTTTGCCATAAACTTCCCAAACCCTCGGAAATGGACCTCTTCGCCCTTTTCTACGCGCTCTTTGATAAGGTCTATCAGGGCATTGATAACGCTTTCTACGTCGCCCTGCGAAATGCCCGTCTCCTTCGCAATCGCCCGTACAATGTCTGTCTTACGCATCGCCACTATCGCTTTAGTTGCTGCAAAAGTAAGTATTTTATACCAATTTTTAATCCCTTGAATGTGAAAAAGTACAAAACCACACCCTAAACTTTTATTTTCTAAATCATCAGCCTTTTATTTTCATCTAGCAACTACGTATATATACGTAAAAGTAATAAGACACCCCAAAAATGATTTTCTTAGATTGTGGAAAAATTCCTTTTTATAAGCGCTGAACCATGAACCGAATGGTTCCCTTCTCGCCTGTAGTACTATAAAAATCTAAAAAACGAAGCTTGAAGTAATTACCCTCAACCGTTCTAATAACATAAATATAATTAGACTTAATGAAATACTGCGAAAGATTAAAATCATAGTACTTCCACTGAAAGCCTATTGCATTTCTCTGATAAGAAAAATTCAATTGTGGGATAATCGCTTGTGTAATTTCTTCCCAAGAATGGATAGAATCCAGAGCAGCTGCCACACCAGGCGCTAAAAGCACCCCCACTACTGCATAAGGAACCGTGTCTCCCCCTGTAATGAACGTTTCCATATAC
>WFXK01000156.1 GCA_015490695.1 Bacteroidota bacterium
GCTCTCCATTGTCGCTCCTTGAGCATTGGGTAACCAGCCATAAAAGCCAACACTTTGTATTTCAGGAGCCCAACCAGCAAAACGAGCTATCTGGCACAAAGCTTCTGTTGTTAACCCAACAACACTGGATTCATAAACTTCAGAAGCATCGCTTTTGCGTAAACATCCAAAATCTACACTAAGGACATGAGCATTGCGTAATGCAACTTCTGCTGAATAAATATTTTTTTGCAATTGTGCCAAATGCACCCGCTCAAAATGGAAATGATGAAATACCTGTTCTTCAGCAATCGTAAGCCAATGTTGTTGAGCACCAATCAAAACAAAATGAGTCAAATAATCCAAGAACTCACTAAAAATATGATGATTAAAATTACGACGGCAGATTTTATTTGCATTTAACGCATCTAATTGTTTATCAACGCTTGCGTAATAAATAGGCATTTCTTGGGCTTGCATAGCGCGCATCTGTGCTAAAGTCAACGCTTGTGAACCTCCTAAAACCACTACTAAACGCCCCGGCTCTAACAAAGATTCTAAAATCATTTGTAGCAAAGCAATCGTTTGACTTAAATCATAAGTTATTTGTACATTTCCTAAATCTACAACAGTATTTTGTGTCGTGATAGGAGCAAGGGAATAAAAATAACGTCGTAGAGTTAAGGTTGCATTTCCTTCTTGTGCATCGTCATAGGCTTCACAACTTAATAAAATACAGCGGGCATCTTGCCATGAAGGAAAATCAAACCCCTCTATATAAACCCGACTATAGCTTCCCAGATTATTTTCACTAAAAACTTCTGTTAATTCCTGAGGCAGAGGTTCTAAAAAAGACTGCCAATCCACGAGGCAAACTTAAAAAAATCCCTTAGGGTTGTTTTCCATAGACACGCAGCATTTGCCGCTTTTTACCAAATCCCTTAGGTGTCACAAAAGCAAAGCCATGACTTTCTAAAAGTCTACGCAAAGTCCCTGTAATGCTATACGTTAATAACATCCCTTGTGGATTTAAACATTCACAAGCATAAAGAAAAGGCCGCTCCCATAGAGATTTGCAAGTTCTAGGAGCAAACAAATCATAAAAAATCCTATCTACTTTGTAATCTATGCTCCCTTGTCGCCATGGTTTCCAGTGAAAGCGTATGGTGATGTTAGGTGTAGTAAAAAGGGGTACTTTTTCAACAATAGCATTCAATACAGGATGGGAAAAATGACTCTTTTCCCATACTGCTTTAAGCCAGTCCGAAGGAACGGGTTCAGGTTCCCAAGCTTCGTAAAGCAACGTGCCATTCCACCCCTCACAACATTGTAAAGTGGCTAATAAATTGAATCCTAACCCCAAACCTACTTCTATGATGTGGAGTGAGGTCGCTTTCTGTAAGTGCTCTTTAATGAAGCCCTGTTCTATGAATACGTATTGGCTTTCTGAAAAAGCGCCATCTAAGGAGTGGTAATAATCGCCCCATTTTTCATTGTAAAGGGTATAGCTGCCATCAGCAGTACGGACTAAACGGAACATTAGCGGATAAGCGAAATCGTTCCTTTTTGGACGTTGTTGCCTATGCGGATAACGTAGAAATAGGTACCTTCTGGAGCGGGTTTACCATTGGGTAGACGTCCATCCCAAACAATAGGCGTTTGCTGCGCCTCAAAAACTAAGCGACCTACACGGTCAAAAATCGCTACAGTAATCGGTTCACTGCCTAAATAACGTACACGCCAAACATCATTAAACCCATCTCCATTAGGAGTAAACACATTGGCTACCTCTATAAACGATGGTTTTACCTCAATCCATTTCTTTATCGTATCACTACAACCCAAAGAATCTTTAAGCACCAACGTGATCCAATGCATTCCTGCTGTTGAGAACGTATAACGCAAGGGGTTTTGTGCTCTTATTACATTCCCTTCGGAAGTTATCCACAGCCGCTCCTGTAATCCATAAACTTTTGAAGTATCTTCACATAAGACAGTAGCATTAGGAAGATAAACCACGCTATCATCTAAAATAAATCCTGTTGATGCGTTGCCAAGCACTCTTACAGGAGTTAATTGTGCTGTTTGCGCTTCACAACCATAAGCATTCCACACTGTTAAACGCACACTATAGTTGCCGCTCGTTATATAATGGTGTTCAGGATGTTGTAAATTACTGATGTTGCCATCACCGAATTCCCATAACCACATTACAGCACCTTGACTTTGGTCTATGAACTGTACAGTGCTATTGCCGCATTGTTGTGGGTAGAGGATAGTAAATTGTGCTTGTGGAGCAGGGTGAATAGTTAGCCATAAGGTATCTTGGTCGCTACATATACCTTCTTTCATGTGTACTTTAATCCATCCTGAGGTATCGGGGAAAAAGAGAAGGCTGTCTATTTGACTACCTTGTACAATGAGCGAGTCATTAAAATACCATTGAATAAATGGTGAGCCTATGCCCCCTTGAGCAATTAACAATACAGGTTCGCCTTCACATAAAGAATCTGAGGGCAAAGCACTCAACTGAGCATCTACTGCAGCATTAACATAAATCCGAATAGAATCTTGCAGTTGACACTGACTTGAAGTAGAAGCATAGATTAAATAAGCAGTATAAGTGGTGCTTTGTAAGGGATAAGCCAAGGTAGTAGGATTAGTTGGGTTTGATAGTCCTATAGGAGGGCGCCATTGAAAAGCAAAATTGCTTAAAGCACTATCTATTTGTGCTTGAAGCACAATGGTATCGCCTGCACATATTGCTGTATCGGAAGGTAAACGTAAAAACGTAGTGTCATTAAATACCCGAATTAACAAGGGAAAGGTTCTTGGACAAATACCATGATAGCGTACGGTTAAAGTGTATAAGGTTGTTGTAGAGGGGGAGGCAAGGGGTAGAAAAGTTGTTGTATCGCTTAGTCCGTTGCTTGGGGTCCATGTGAAAGTCAAATAAGTTGGGTCAAAGATGGGTGCGATGCTACCTGTGAGCGCCACAGTATCGCCTGGACACAATACAGGCACACTATCTATCACCACTGCAGGAGGTGGTAAAACCTCTATGCGCACCGAGTCGGCATCACTCAAACACCCCTTCGCCCCTACGGTAAAATAATACGTAATAGAAAAAGGAGGATACGCCAAAGGATTCGCAATATTAGGATTACTTAACCCTAAGGTAGGAGTCCATTGATAAGTAAAAGCATTTGTGTCTCCGTTCGTTCCCCAACCATACAGCTGCAAAGTATCTCCCTGACACAAATACAAAGTATCGTCAAGGGCAGCATGGGCAACAGGACGAGGAACCCGATAAACTGTAATAGTCGTACTACTATCTACGACGCTGGAACACTGCGCCGCAGGATGAATAGCAATCAAAACATAGGTAATCGTCGTATCAGGATTAGTGTAAGGACGATAGGCATTAGCACTATTTAAAAAGTCGGGAGGTACCCACACATATTCCAGTTCGTAAGGATTATAATTTAGAACTTGGGTGCGGATAGTGTCGCCCGGGTCACCTTCACAAAGAATCATATCAGGACCTAAATCTATACGAGGACGCTCATAAACTTGTACGTAAATCCAGTCGGTATCGGAAGGACAGCCGTTAGCATCCACAACGAACAAAAAGTAAAATTGTGAAGTATCGGTGTTGACAATAGGGTTAGCAGTGGTATCGCTATTTAATCCCGCTGTAGGGGACCAAAAATAGCTATAAGGGGGTTGTCCGTCGGTAGCAGTGGCGAAAATCGTATCGCTTTCCCCCATACAAAGTGGAAGCACCGAATCTGGAATCTCTACATCGGGCCGCTCATAAACGTAGACTGTTACGCTATCTATACTGCTGCTACAGCTGTCACAAATGACTTGTAAATAATAGGTTGTTGTTTGAGAAGGGGTTGCCAAAGGACGCAACAAAGTAGAATCATCCAACCCTTGAGAAGGGGTCCAACGATAAACGCAATTGGTGAATCCCGTTGCAACAGAACCATCTAAAATAACTCCTGGCGTTCCTAAGCAGTAAGTTTTATCTGGTCCTGCATCAATGATAGGTTTTCCTATTACACTAATACCAACCTTAGCGGTGTCTGTGCATCCTGGACCAAAGACCACTAATTGCACGTCATAGTTCCCTGATAGAAACCAACGGGTTTTATGCGGACCTGGACCTGAAGCGCTGGGCGGACTGGCACCGGGAAAAGTCCAATCCCAAGCAATAATAGAAGAAGTATCGCCTTGATAAGCAAACGTAATCGTATCGCCTGCACAAACAGGAGTAGAAAAAGTAAAACGGGCAATGATGGCACGAATGTGAACCGTATCACTATCTACCGCAGAACCCGAAGCATATAAATAAGGATATAGAAAGATATTATCCGCGTTCAAAGGGATTTTAATACTGTCGCCTTTGATCCCTAAGGGTTGCCATAGAATAGAATCTCCGTTATGAATGGCTTTTACTACGAGCGAATCCCCACCACAAACTACAGTATCCTTAGGGTAAAGTGCAATGATGTTTTGAGCATTGCATAGTAAAATCAAACTATAAAGCCACCCTACCCTTTGCATTGCCAAACAAAGGTAGAAAAGCCTCAGAATTTTTTTTAATGTTTTGCCCCAAATGGGCACAATTAACGGCTGCCTCGTTGCTTCTGATAGGCAATCTGCTTTTCTAAGTATGGAATCATCTCCTTCGCAACCTCATTCTCTGGGTCTATAGCCGCTAACTTTTTGTAATATTCCAATGCTTTTTCGTAATCCTTCTCAGCATTGTAG
>WFXK01000157.1 GCA_015490695.1 Bacteroidota bacterium
GGACTTCATAGTAATCAATATCGCTGCCTACGACGTTCCAAAGTAAATAGGCATTAAGGTAATGATTTTTTAGTTTGAGTTCTAAGGATTGGATAGGAAGCACGCAGGTGTTGTTTACTGTTACGGAAGTAGTATAGGTATTTCCACAAGCGTCTGTAATGGTTGCGGTATAGGTAACAGTAGAGTTAGATGGAGGATTGATACCACTGAGGCAATTACCTGTTCCTATGGTATTGCCTAAGTTGTCTTGCCAAACAGTAGTATAGGCAGGCGCACCGTATTGGGGATTAGAGCATGAGGTAATAGGTAGGTCTGCACAAGTAACTGTAACATTTCCAGAGGTACCGTTTGCAGTGGCTAACCCTTCTACGGTTACAGTAAACCATGTTGCAGGCATCCAAAGTTCGTAGCTCATGCAGTTCCCTTGAGCCGATTCACAGGGAATTTGGCAGGCTCAGTAGTAGTTTACAAAGATAAAAAAGGTATCATAAGTTGTTGATTCTACATGCCAGTTTCGGCTTCGAAATTTAAGTTATAATCTGGGCATTGAGGTGCATAGCAGGTTACAAAGGCGGGATTAGAAGTAGGATTCCCTAAGCAACCTCCACAATTGGCATTCCAGCAGTTTGCACAATTCACGCATCCAGGGCATTGCGTATCGTAACAACTTATAGTAGATATTTGGGTCAGGAGGGTCCCACACTCCAGCACAAGGGTCTCCAACTTTAAACCAACCATGGGCTTGTGTTTCCATATGCCATGGGTTTGAACCACAATTGTCTTCACAAATATTGCCAGGTTGATTGGTCTCAAAATCCGCATCCCATATCGCATTGCCTAATTGTGTGCCACCTAAGCCGACTAAGTTTATAAGGCAATCGCAGAATGTTGCATCGCCAGGACCTTGACCAACAGCATGCCCAAAACCACAAGCGGTAGCGTTGCTCCCACTCATACTTAATAAGGGATCTAATAATAATGGATAGGTTGCAGAAGTAAAGTAACGAGCAGGCAACCATAATTGCATCACAAAACGATAGTATAGAGAGTCGGTAAAAATCTTACGAGCAATTTGAAGTTCTTCTATTGCTTGTAACTCTAGTGAATGAAGTACTAAAGTATCTTCTGCATCTATAGGAAAACGCAAAGGTCCTTTAATAAAGGTATTGCTACAAAATTCCTTTGGTAGTTGTAGTCCTTGTATGAATAAGGTATCTACAATGACAAGGTATCCTTCTGAGGTATTGATAGGAGATTGATGGAATAGATAAAGGAATTCTACTCTATTTCGTTTTACCCACACTTGTCTATCTATAGCAGGAAATAAATTTAGTGTTTGCCAGCCGTTAGAGCCTACGCTATGATAATACGCATTTGTTGTTTGTTGTAAGAGGGTTAAGGTGTTTCCATTGTAGTGCCATAGGGATGGACAGTGCAAGAAGCGCCATTGATAGGAGGGACCACTTACTGAGGTTATTTTTTTGAAGTATCTACTTCTACGAGGAATTTCAATTGTGGAGCCCAAAATTGATGATTGTTCTTAGGAATTAAGTACCAATTAATAGTACGCCATCTTCCTTGCTCATCTTGCCAATGTAGTGGTCCATTGGCAGCTTGTTGATAAATTCGGGTGTTAGGAGAACGTATATCAACGTAGAAACGATAATTTTTTGTGCGTTTGTGAATCAACTCTATATAAGAGTCGCATAGAGTGCTGAAAGGCAAGTAGCCGAATTCTGGAGGATTCCAGTACTGAAGCTGATGGAGCAGTTCAAAAGCTTCTTTACCAAATTTATCGGCAACATGGATAGCACCCCCCATTTGATTACGCTGGTCATTTCTTTGGGTTTAGGCTGTTGCTCAAAGGGTTGCAATACCAATGTAGCTAAAATTATCCAGCGCGTGGCTTTGTAAACTAAAGGATACTAAAATAGGAAGGTTCTTAGAAATATTAAAGAAATGCCAGTTAAAAAATACCAGCATTTTTGGTTTTTTGCTCTTTTTAAGCGAATTAACATAACGAAAGCTATACTGTGTAGTTGCTATTTCATGTCCCGTGCATAGGAACTCCTTTTAGGAAACTTTGGAGACTACAAAAGTTTTCCAAAACTTCTATTATCTATTCCTGGTTCTTTTCTGGGAAAAGTACCATTTCAAAGTACCGTGCTTGATTTAGCCACTTTTTATAGACTTGATACACTACAGCAGCATCCATCCGCTCTAATACAGGAATAAAGTCTAAAATATGCGTCAAAGGTTTTTCTAAAACCCAATCTCTTGCTAATTTTTGTGCCCAAAAATCATTCTTTTGTAAAGCCTCTTCTCGTTGTACCTTCAGTTGCTTTACTGCCTTTGCAATCTCATCATCGCTTGGAGGTGTCTGGGCTAATTCCTTTATAATCCCTTTTATTGCCCCTTTCAAAGTGTCTACGTTTTCTGGTCCGCAAGGGTAAAAGACTAAAATCATTCCTACAGGGGTCATTTCTTCATCATAATCAAAAATAGCATTAATGGAATACACTTTAGATGCTTTTTCACGAATTTGTTTTATTAAACGCATTTCTAAAATTTTTGCTGCTACATACATTGCAACGACCTCTTCATAGGGTAATTCTTTTTTAAGATGGAAGATTTGTGCTACCATGCTTTGAGGATATTGACCTGCACGAATCTCAAAAGAACCCTCTTGAGGATAAAGTCCCATGTCCTTAGGTGCTTCCTTAGGGCTTTGTTCCGTTGGTAATCCGCCAAGATACTTCGCTAATAAAGGCAATAAGGTATCTATTTGAAAATTCCCCACAACAAAAAAGGCAAAGTCTTGGAAGTTTTTAAAGCGTTCTTTAAACACTTGTATCGTTTCATTTAAGTCCAGTTGTTCAAAGTGAGAGGGGTGGGGAACACCGTAATTCCTTGGATGCTCTCCGTACAGTTTTTGTGTCATTTCATAGAAAAAGCGTAACTGTGGAAAATTCATCATCATCTTATACTGCGCCTTAGAACGTTCTACGTAACTAACAAATGCTTTTTTATCAGGAAGCGGCTCATGAAGATACAAATACAATAACTGCAACAGGGTTTCAAAGTCTTTTAAAGTACTTTTTCCAAAGATGCTCTCTTGATATTCGCTAACATCAAACTGGATTTTCAATTGTTTTCCTGCTAAAGCTTTTTGCAGCTGTAATGGCGGTAGGTCTTGTACACCGACTGCCTCTTTTAAAACTTCACCGCAATACACGGCTTCTACATCTTTTTCCTGAGGTAATAAAGAGCGCCCTCCGGGGCTAATAGCATAAAGGATAATTTCATCTTCTTTAAAATCCGTGGGTTTTAAGAAGAGCGTAATTCCATTGGAAAGTTTTGCTTCTGTGACCCCAATTTCTTTTATAGTTTTTACAATTTCGTAACGTGTTTCTGGTGCAGGAGGGGAATCCATAAAAGTCGTTATTACCTCTTCCTCTTTCGGTGGTTCCCATGTTTGTTGTTCTAAAGAATCTAGCCAATGTTTTAATTGCTCTTTTGTTGGTAATTTCAGCGACTCATCTTCTACAGCAGCGATCATAATCATACGATTATCTTTTCTCCATAAAGAACGATAATAGGCATGCAATTGCTCAGGGGTGATTTGCTTTAGTTGTTTTTCTGCTAATTTATAAGCATATTCTGGAGGCAACAGCGGACTTTTATCTTGATGATACCATACAATACGAAACGCCCATTGACGAGAATGTACTTTATCTTTTTCTTGAGCCGCTTTACGATATTGTTCTAAAAGTTTTTTCTTTGCTCTTCGTAGTTCTGCTATAGTGAATCCGTGCTGGTAGGCGCGTACAGCTTCTCGCCAAAGGATTTGAAAGGCTTCTGCAATTTTATCGGGTTTAGTGGAAGCATTGAATTCCCATTCATCGCGTGTACGGATAGCGCTACCGTAATGAACTCCTGCACTAATAAAAGGAGGCTCTTCTGAAGTCTTTATGATTTCATCATAACGCTCCTTCATAATCGTTGCTATTAACTTCCGTAATAGAACCCGCTTATAATCGGTTTCTGTGAGGATAGTATCTTTATCCTGTAGAAAACTAATACTTACTTGTGTCGTAGGTAATTCTTTATGGGTAGCAATTGCAACCCGCACTTCAGAAAAGTCTTCTATACCGTAATATTTTCTTTGCTTAGGGTGTTTAGGAGCACGAATTTTAGTAAAATATTTTTTTATCCATTTTTCCATGGTTTCTACCGGTAAATCTCCAACTACGATGATAGCCATCAAATCGGGGCGATACCAGTCTTTATAGAATTGAACAATGCGCTCTCTTGGCGCGTTTTGAATGATTTCTTTTTTTCCAATAGGGATTCGTTCTGCATAACGAGAACCTTTATATAAAATAGGCATGGTTTGACGCAGTACTTCCATAAAAGCGTTCTGGGACAAACGCCATTCTTCTAATACTACGCCTCGCTCTTTATCTATTTCTTCAGGTTCAAACGTTACGCAGCAAGCCCAGTCACTAAGGATGCGAAATGCGTTCTTTACCGCTTCTTCGTCGTTAGAAGGAATATGCAACATGTAAACAGTTCTATCAAAGGAAGTAAAGGCGTTGATATGGGGACCAAAACCTGCCCCTGCTTTTTGTAAAACTTCTACAACTTCGTTCTTTTCAAAATGTTTAGTTCCATTGAAAGCCATGTGTTCAACAAAGTGGGCTAATCCTTGTTGGTCATCCTCTTCCAAGACGGAACCTGCATCTACGGCTAAAAACAGTGTTAAGCGGTCTTCGGGCTCTTCATTATGCATTAAATAATAAGTAAAGCCATTTTTCAAGTGCCCGATTTTAATCCGTTCATCTATGGGTAGTGTTTGGGCAAGACAATAAATGCTCATTAAAATAAAAAAAAGTACTCTCATTGGACTCTGGATTTCCAGATGGCAAAGGTATTAAATTTCTATTTTCTCTTTGTTGCGATGACAATACTACCTTTAAATTCTGCCACAGCCGAAATCACATAGGCTGCTTCTCCCATAGTAACTTGTCTGTCTACTCGTAAAGTAATCACATTATTATCAGGATTATCATCTGTTAATACCGCCTGGATACGTTTGCGAACTTCTTCCTTAGAGACCTTTTCATTATTCCAGTAGTATTGCAAATCTGCGGTAATGGTTACGGTGTTTCTACCTGGACTGGGTTGTTTAGAAGCGCTTTGTGGTAAGTCTACTTTAACACCTGCTTGGTTTACAAAAGTAGAGGTGAGCATAAAGAAAATAAGGAGTAAAAAAACCATATCGGCGATAGAAGCTAAGCTAAATTCTACTGAGGGTTTATTCCGTGCTTGTAGTGGCATAGGCTATGCGGGTTCTTGTAAAAGGTCAATAAAGTCGGTAGTGGTGACTTCCATGCGGTGGATAACGTTGTTAAGCATGTTTACCAATACATTGTAGCCGACATAGGCGGGGATTCCAACGATAAGTCCTGCAGCAGTAGTAATCATAGCTTGATAGATGCCGTCGGCTAAGGCAGCAGGGTCTACATTCCCTTGTAGATGAGAGATTTTCATAAAAGCTTTAATCATGCCTGTTACGGTGCCTAAGAAGCCGAGCATAGGTGCAGCCCCGGCAATCGTTGCTAAATAAGCTAAACTATTTTCTAAACGATGGATTTCTAAACGACCTTCGTTTTCAATAGCGGCGGCAATATCCCGAAGTGGTGAACCTAAACGACTTAATCCTTTAGCTAACATGCGAGCAAAAGGAGTGTTTTGCGATTCACAATACGTCAAAGCCGATTGCACCTCTCCTCTACGAACATATTCCCGAACCCGTTGTAATAGCTCTGATGGGTCTTTATCTACGCTTTTAATTAACCGATAGCGTTCTATGAAGATGTATAG
>WFXK01000158.1 GCA_015490695.1 Bacteroidota bacterium
CTTTTTAATCCGTCAGTACTTGTACAATTTCGTAGAATCCTTTTTCCATCGCCCAATCTAAGGGGGTTGTGTTGTTGTTGTCTTTTATTGTAGGATCAGCATTGTATTGACGCAGTAACATAGCGATTTGGACATTACCGTTTCGTGTGGCATAATGTAGGGGTGTAGCACCATGGACATCCTTTACATTAGGGTCCGCACCGTATACTAATAACAAACGCACCACCGCAAAAGTTCCATATTGCACGGCTTTATGGAGGGGGAAATAGCCATCGTTGTCCACAACATTGGGGTCTGCACCATGTTTTAAGAGCAGGCGTACTATTTTTTCATTACCTTCTTCTGCAGCAATATGTAGGGGGGTAGCGCCGTTGTGGTCTTCCACATTAGGGTTTGCACCATGCTCCAGTAAATCCTTTACCATCTCCTCATCGTCATTTTCCACAGCGTTATGTAATGGTATTAAACCCGCTTCATCGCTCCCTTCTGGAACCGCTCCTTGCTTTAATAATTGTCTTACAGCCTTTGTGTTTTCTTCTCGTACTGCCCAGTCCAATGGTGTCATTCCTTCATTATCCTTCACATTAGGGTCTACCCCCTGACTAAGCAAAAATTGTACCATTCTAGTAGGTTTTTCTCCAATAGCAGCCCAATGTAGGGGTGTAGAGCCATCCTTTGCCTTAGCATTTATATCGGCTCCTTTTTTCAATAAAAAGCGTGCTGCTTTTACGGCTCCTGCCTCTGCTGCCCAGTGTAAAGGTGTAGCACCTTGGTTATCCACTACATTTGGACTCATACCATGGTCTAATAGTAGTTGTATGACCTTAGTAGCGTTTTCTTGTGCAGCCCAGTGCATCGCTGTACCTCCATCCTTATCTTTTTTCATCGGGTCTGCACCA
Source organism: Bacteroidota bacterium (assembly GCA_015490695.1). Lineage (GTDB taxonomy): Bacteria > Bacteroidota > Bacteroidia > SpSt-205 > S141-50 > S141-50. The sequence continues at coordinate 900 of WFXK01000158.1, forward strand.
TGGTTTAATAATAATTGTACAATTTCTACATAGTCTTCACTCGCAGCCCAGTGCAAAGGTGTAATTCCTTCTGCGTCTTCAGCTTTAGGATTCGCTCCGTGGTCTAATAGCAGTTGGACTGTTGCCACTGAACCTCCCAAGGCAGCCCAATGCAGAGGTGTACTGCCATCGCTGTTTGAGATATTTACGTCCATCCCCCCGCTTAATAGTATTTTCACAATAGAAGTAACCCCTTTTTCTGCTGCCCAATGTAAAGGGGTTGCATCATTATTATCTAACAGCGTAGGGTCAGCACCATAGTCTAATAACAACTGTACGATTTCACTATGCCCTTTTTCTGCAGCACTACACAAAGGCGTTGAACCCTCTTTATTCCGTGCATTAGGATTTGCTCCTTGTTTTAATAACTGCCTTACCTTCGTTAAATCCCCCTCAGTTATAGCTTGAAAAAGTAATGTATCAAAGTCAGACATAGGCTACAAATAATTTGTCAGTAATTGGATTATCTCTGTATGGTTCTCTTCTTGCGCTAAATGAAGAGGGGTTTTACCATCTTTATTTTTCACTTTTAGCTCCGCACCATGTTGTAGTAGTAGTTCAGCAAGTACTTTATAATTTTTCTCTGCAGCAATATGTAATGGGGTATTTCCCCACTTATCTGCCTTATTAGGGTCTGCCCCATGTTGTAGTAATAATCGCACGATTTCTTCACAGCCATTCCAAATAGCTAAATACAAAGGCGTAAAACCCCTGCTATTTTGTTTATTGATATAAGAGCCGTGGTCTAATAGTATCTTTACTACTTCTACATTTGTGCAATATATTGCATCATGCAAAGGGATATCTCCATATTGATTTTCTTTGTTTGGGTCTGATTTTCGCTCTAATAACAGTCTGACTGCCTCTGCCCACTCCGCTTTGGCGGCTTCATGTAGGGGAGTAGAACCTATTTTGTTTTGTTTATTCGGATCAGCGCCATGGTCCAATAGCAGCTTTACCACTTCTATACTCACTAAATCTTTTCTTGATGCTACCACATGTAGTGGGGTATCGCCATATTCATCTTGAACATTTGAATTCACTTGGCATTTCTCTAACAAGTATCGCGCTATTTCCAGCCGATTCATTTCCACAGCAGCATGTAACGGAGTGTTTCCTAGTTCGTCCTTAGCATGAGGGTTCGCACCGTAGTTTAATAACAATGCTACCATTGTTTTGTCTCCTGAAGCTGCTGCTTCATGCAAGGGAAGGTATTTTCCTTTATTAGGGTCTGCCCCACGTTGCAATAATAACTCTGCAATATCTCTACGGCGTCTTCTTACGGCTTCACCTAAAGGGGTATATCCCGATTCATCTAATCTATCTATGTCAACCGATTTCTGTAATAGCCACTCCACTATTGTTATATGTCCATACTTTGCTGCTTCATGCAATGGGGTTGTGTACTTACTCTTTCCATTAGGGTCCGCACCATGCTCTAACAACAATTGAACTATTTCTTTACAACCCTTCATAGCAGCTTCGTGTAAAGGCGTTTTCCCATCTTCGTCTTTACTATTTGGATTAGCTCCTCGGTCCAACAACAGCTTAGCAATTTTTAGATGTCCTCCTTCCGCAGCTTCATGCAAAGGGGTGCGTTTTGTCATTCCATCAGGATTAGGATAATAGTTTAACAACAATTTCACTATCTCTATATGTCCCGCTTTTGCCGCCTTATGCAAAGCTTGTTTACCAAAAACATCTTTTCTACGAGGATTTGCTTTATGCTGTAATAATAAAAGCACAATATCTAAATGGCCTGCTTCTGCAGCTTTATGCAAAGGGGGGTCGCTCCATTTCCCCTTTCCATTAGCTTTGGCACGATATTCCAATAACAACTTTACCATTGCAATAGATCCCTTATACGCAGCAAGATTTAGAGGCGTCCATCCCCACTGCTCTTCCTCCTTGTTGGGATCAGCGCCGTACGCTAACAATAATCTTGCTATGTCTATATAACCTCTTTCTACTGCATAATAAAGAGGAAACTTCCCAAATTCGTCTTCACCATCAGGGTCTACACCCTGCTCTAATAGCCGCTCCACTTCCTCTATATCACCATTACAAACAGCATTACACAATTTATTTACCAACCTACGCATAGATACAAAAGTAAAACACATTAATGATATAGCCAAAAATGTCTTTCATACTATCCGAATTCCCATTAACAATATATCATCTATCTGATAATAATCTCCTCGCCATTTTAACAATACGCTTTGAAACACCTTCTTCTGTTCCGACGGTGGTAACTTATAACAATGGTGCAATAACTTTACAAAGCGTTTTATTCCCAGACGTTTTCCTCGTTCTCCTCCGATTTGGTCTGCATAACCATCGCTACAAAGGTACAGCATGTCGCCTGGATAAACTTGAAAAGTTATTTCACTAAATAAATCTTTTTCTAAGGAGACATGAGCCTCATAACCCACAGCCATTTTATCACCATGGATGATAATGACTTCTTCAATCCCTTCTTTTACTTTTGCTCGGTTGTTAAAAAGCGATAAGTCTGCGCCTTCTGAACGGCACAAATAAAGCGGACGGCTTGCCCCAGCAAAAGTCAAGGTGTTTGAACGCTTATCCCACAGGCACAAAGCACAATCCATACCATCTGGGCGGGGTTCTTCACCACTACGGCTAAATATACTAATCACGCGCTTACGGGTTTCATTTAATATTTCTGCAGGAGAACGTAATCCCTGCTCTATAACCAATTGATTCAAAATATCATTACAAACCATGCTCATAAAAGCCCCTGGAACGCCATGTCCGGTGCAATCACACGCGGCAAACAATACCGTATCGCCATCTTTATAAACCCAATAAAAGTCCCCTGACACCACATCACGGGGTAAATACAAGATAAAATGTTCTCCTAACACCTCTTTACAATATTGTTCAGATGGTAAAAACGCCCGTTGAATGTACGACGCGTACGTAATACTGTCTTGAATATTACGATGCGCCTCTTCTAATTCGTTATGTGCTTGTGCTAACTCTTTGTGCGCTTGTTCAAGTTCTTCATAAGCTTCCTCCACTTTTTGTTTCTCTTGTTGCAATGCGGTAATATCAGTATCTATGGCAGCAACCCAGTGTAATATTCCTTCACGTACTACGGGTGTTAACGTCGTATGCACATACAATTTACTTCCATCTCTGCGAACATTTAAGGTTTCGTAAGCTACGGTTTCTAAATTTTCCACACAACGACGCCATAGCTGCTCAATATCAGGATGATTGCTCACCGATTGAATGGTCTTACCGCGTTCTCGCTTAAAGGTTTCTAAGTCTTCATAACCCGTAAAACGTTTGAATGCTTCATTAACCCAAAATATCTCTCCATCAGGATGACAAATATAAACTGCATTGGATGTCTCTCGTGCAACTAACGACAAACGCTCTATTTCCGCTATGTAGGCTTTTTCCTTGCGTTTTGCTTCTATTCTCAATATAGAAAGCCATACCACTGCAACTACAAGCGAAGTGCTCACAAGCGCATACAACGTATACGCCCACCAAGTCATGTACCACGGCGGTAAAACTCTGAAGGAAAACACCGCCTCTTCTGATAACACCCCATACACATTCCGAGCCTGTACCCTGAACGTATATTCTCCAGGCGGTAAATTCGTGTATTCTTTTCTTGTCTCTTTTGTATAAGCGCTCCAACTTTCATCAAAGCCTTCCAACATGTAACGGTACTCTACTTTATCTTGGTGATAATAGTAAGGAGCAACCCACTCAAAGGTAATGTTGTTAAAAGCATAAGGTAGCACCAACTTAGGTATCTTTCCCCAACCACCCCACAAAAGACTATCTTTTTGCCCCTCTTTGGATTTATGTAAAAAGGTAGACACTTTTTCGATGATGCAAGGATATTTTTCTAAAAAGTTTTCTTTTCTATGGGGGGAGTAGTGGGCAAGTCCAAAATCACCACCTATCCATAAGCCACCCTTGCCATCGGGATAAATAGAGCGTATAGTACCTATATTTATAGCGAAAGAAAATAAAGAATCTACCCTATAACCCGAAGGTGAAGGAGTAAGTTTGTAAATAAATTCCCGCATCTCTCCTTGTCTCTCTTTGGTAACACATACCCATATTACCCCATTTACCTCTTCTTTTAATGGGAATACTAAAAGCGTCGTATCACAAAACATTTCCTTAAGCTCACAAAACGGTTCTGCATACAGAGTATCTTCACGGATGCGGAGGCGGAAAAGTCCTCCCTCGGTTCCCAACAAGATACCTTTGGAAGTCAAAACAGGTACTACACTACCTTGCGGAATGTTCAATGAACTCGCATCAAGATGCTTTACATTCACCAAAGAAAAATGTCCTTCCCTTTCTTGTAACTTTCCTATAAGAATGCCATTAGTAATTAACCCTGCTACTACCCATTTCGTTGAAGTATCTAAAAGAACGCTTGCTATTTCCTCAGGAACTTCGTTGTATTCTGCAATTTGTTTGAAATTATTGTTCTGTTGCTTATAAACAACTATTCCATCTCTACCTCCTGCGACAAGATAAGGAGCGGCATAAAAGACAGCATAAATATCTCTTTCCTCTATAGCCCTTGCAATATAGCTTTTTAAGTGTTTCTGTATAAACAGCATTCCTTTAATGCCGCCTGCTACGATTATTCCTTTATCGGGTATAACGGTGCATTGCGCGTTTTGTCCTTCGGTTCCTTCAATGAAGTGTAATTTATCCCCTAAGTGAGTGTTCAAAGGAAGATAGTATACCCCCTGAAGAGTAGTAATGAAAAGGTTTTCCGAGAAGATACCTATGTCTTGTATTGTTCCTTGATAAAACTTTCCTTCCTCAATAAAATGAATAGCAGAAGGATACCTAATAAGAGCAAAGCCATTGTCTGTTGCAACAACTAAAAAACTACCGGTGTATGCTATATCCCACACATAATTATTGGGCAAGCCATTCTTTCTATTGATAGAATAGGTGGAATCGGAGCGAATATTAATAAGGTAAACACCGTTAAAAGGTGTTCCCACAGCAATTATCGTATCATTTACTTTGCAAGCAGAGTGAAAGTGATATTCGTTCGCTAAAAACTTAGACTTAGGAGCAACAGGAATTAAAGTATCTTTATTATAAGGGAGTAAAAAAAGTCCATTTCTATCGGTAATCAATAATTTTCCTTGGGGGAGGGTTAAAACCTCCATTACACCCGCTATCTCTTCCATCCAAACACTCCATTTTAATTGTCTAAACCGAAAAGGAGGTCTTAGAATAAGTTCATATAACACCCCATCTTCTTCAGCCCATATTGTCGTATCATTTACAGCATGAGCATACCAAAATCTTTTTTCTGGCGGTAACACTATGTAAACGCTATCTTCTCTAATAGAATAGATAAAAAGCGCAATGCGACTTTGAAATATCGCATAGCCATTAGCATAATAGGTTTTCCGAATTATATTAAAATACTTTAACGAATCTGGAATTTTATCTACCAAAGAATGAAAAGATAGAGTTCCTACAGAATCTGGAGCAAGATAACCAAAATCTGATATACAACCGACGAAAATAGTATCTTCTTTCGGTGTATGTGCTATAGAAAAAACGTACTTATCTTCTAATCCACGTATAGAGTGAAAAGAGGTTCCTGCGTACCTAAGTATTCCAATTGTACCCAGCAATAAAGTATTGTGCTTAGGGAGGTGGTCAATGCAAAATATTTGAGGATGTACTTTATAATCTTTGGAGGTAAAAACATACATAGGGGGAGGCAAGGGATGCTGAGCTAAACCTAAAGCACATACAGCAGTGAAAAGAATAAGCCTTAATAAAGGCTGCATAAGGCGAAGATAAAACATTCTAACAAAACAAAAAGGCGCACCGAGCGCTCAACCTCCTACCGTTGCTCCCTTTCGGGCCTGGCGGGGTTCAGAGGGAGCTGCTCGTGCGCCACGACAAAGTTAGAAAAATTCCTTTCCAAAACTACAAACATTCCTTCTCTACAGGCACATCTATAACAATCTTTACTTCACTCCACAAACGACTTTCCCCATCTTCTCCCTTGTGTAAATCATAACAAGCCTCATTCAAACGCTTTACAGCAGTATCGGCTTGCCACTGCACAACATCCACCACCCCTTCCAAATGCAATTTGTTCTGACTTACTTCATACTCCATAGTCACTGGCGCCTCCATACCGTTAAAGTAAAGCGATACGGTTGCTACGCCTGAAGAATCATTTCCCTTCACTTCTACTACTTTTGCCTTAATCTGCTGAGAATCTTGTAAAGCACCAAAATAAAAATGTGCTATTTTTCTGTCTCTGTCAGGGTTCTTACTATTCACACTTTGCGGAACAATTTTTATTTGAGCGCTTTTTAACAAGGCGGGGATACTACTGTCTTGCGCTGCAACTTCAACGGCAATGGAGTCAAAAGTTCCTGGAACGGCAATTTTTTGATTGGTCTTGTACGCCTCCCATTGGAAAGTTAATTGGTCGGTTAAAAATTTGTAGTGGCATTTTTCTTGCGCTTTTTGCGCGGTTTGACACCCTGCCAGCAGCAATAAAAAAATAATGAAGGCTTGCATAGAGCGCAAAATTAAGCTTTGTTTCTTTTTTATAACTTTGCGCTTATGATACCAATCCGTTTTGGTACGGATGGGTGGCGAGCTATTATTGCAAAAGACTATACGTTTGATAATCTCGCTCGTATTGCTTATGCCACTGCCCTATGGCTTAAAGACCAATATCAACAACCTAAGGTGGTCTTAGGTTATGATTGTCGTTTTATGGCACGGGATTTTGCTCGCTGTGTCGCCGCAGTCTTAGCACAAGAAGGTATCCAAGTGCTTCTAAGCACTACCTTCACAACAACCCCCATGATTTCCTACGCCGTACAAAAAGAAAAAGCCCAAGCAGGCATTATCCTCACTGCCTCCCATAACCCCCCTCAATACGCAGGCTATAAAGTCAAGGGCTACTACGGCGGACCTGCAACCCCAGAAATGACTAAAGCCATAGAAAAAAACATCCCTGAAAAATACGCTATAGAAGACTATGAAAAGGTCTTCCAGCACTTTTATGACCAAGGACAAATTAAAGACTACGAAGCAGAAAAGTTTTATGAAGACTATTTAAGAGAGCGTTTTTCCATAGAAGACTTACAAAATAGTGGTTTTCGTATTGCGTATGATGCGATGTATGGAGCGGGGCAACGCCTTTTCCCTCGTTTGTTTCCAAAAGCCCATCTGCTTCACTGTCATTACAACCCTTGGTTTGACGGCATCCCACCAGAACCCATTGAAAAAAACTTAATGCCTTTGAAGGTATTAGCCCGACGACACCGCATCCATTTCGCTTTAGCAACGGATGGCGATGCAGACCGCTTAGGACTCTTTGACCAATACGGCTTCTTCGTAGATTCCCACCACATACTACTGCTGCTTATTCGCTACCTCCACGAGCACAAAGGACTCAAAGGAAGAGTCATCTGCTCTTTTTCCTGCACAACAAAAATCCATCTGCTTTGTGAAAAATATCAATTACCATTGACCGTCACACCTGTTGGTTTCAAACACATTGTAAAAGCAATGCAAGAGAGTAAAGAACCTATCTTAGTTGCAGGAGAAGAATCTGGCGGTATCACCATACAAGGACATATCCCCGAACGTGATGGTATCTTCATCGGACTTACACTACTGGAGATGATGACCACCTTAGAAAAAGACCTACCACAACTCATAGATGAACTTTATGACCTTATCGGACCCTTTGCTATGCGAAGAAAAGATTTGCATTTACCCGAATCCCAAAAACAAGCCATCATAGAAGCCTGTAAACGAGGCGACTTCACTCAATTTGATGGCTATAAAGTTCAACAAGTAGAAACCATAGACGGCTTTAAATTCCATTTAGATGATGAACAATGGGTCATGATTCGCCCATCAGGTACCGAACCCCTACTACGAGTGTATGCACAAGGAAAAGACGCAGGAAGCGTACAAGATATTATAGAAAAAACCATCGCTACTATCCTAAAATGAGATTACTCCTACTCTTCTTTTTACTTTTTTCCACTCTTTATGCTCAACTTTTTCCAAATTTAGGAGTGCAGCGAGCAGGGATTTCTGCGCTTACCTTTTTAAAAATTAATATAAGTCCCCGTTCTGCTGCCCTTGGAGAAAATACCGTCACGTTAAATCCTGATGGTTATGCATGGTTTACCAATCCTGCTGCTGCATCACTCATCTATCAAGGTCCTGCTTTTGCTATCAGCCACACTTTCTGGTTTGTCGCCATCCAGTATGCTTTTGCTTCTGGTATTATTCCATTAAAGAACGATGCTGCTATAGGGGGCTATGTAGCAGGATTAAGTTCAGGCAAAATGGAAAAACGAACGGTGTTTCAACCACAAGGCACAGGAGAGTATTTCTATGCCACCTACGTAACTGCCGCCTTCGCCTATAGCAAAAAACTTTCAGACCGATTTAGCTACGGCTTAGCCCTAAAATACATCAACGAAACCTTAGACCAATTCGTAGCCCATACCGCCGTAATGGATGTAGGTTTCCTTTATCGTTTATCCTTTAAAGATATTCGTTTTGGAGTGATGCTCTATAACTTCGGCCCAAATTCCCGTTTAAGACCAAAGAAAGAAGTTAATTTACCGCTACGTCAAAACCCTATTACTTTAGAAAGTTTTCCTCCCCCTACCCTATTTGCTTTAGGGTTTTCTATAACACCATGGAAAAAAGATAAAAGCGCTTTACGGCTTTTCGCTCAGTTGAACCACCCGAACGACAATCCAGAAAGCTATCATATTGGTTTAGAATACATGCATCGTTCGGTATTATTTTTCCGTGTGGGTTATAAAATTAATGTTGCAGACCAACCCTATCCCGTAGCAGGCATGGGCATAAAAACCCGTATAGGAAGACATCCTTTGTTCATAGATTATGGATTCATGCCGCATCGTTATTTAGGAAGCGTTCATCGCGTTGGCGCTTATCTGCAGATGAATTTAGAAAAACGACAATAAAAAAGGGAGGCTTTTCGCCTCCCCTTAAATTTATGCACCCTTTTCTGGTAACCACTCAGATTTGATTTCGCCCGTTAAACTTTTCAAAAATTGGACAATGGCATTCACTTGTTCGTCTGTTAAATCTTTCCCTAATTGCACTTTTGCCATAATGCGTACTGCCTCTTTCAAATCTTGAACACTTCCATCGTGGAAATAAGGTGCGGTCTTTTCTACATTTCTTAAAGACGGTACTTTGAAAACGTATTTATCTGCCTCGTTGTTGGTAACTTTATAACGACCTTCATCAATCTTTTCACTTTTAGTGTATTCCCAGTAGTTAGCGTGGATACCGAATTTTTGGAACATGTTGCCTCCTAATAGCGGTCCTGTATGGCAAGTGATGCATCCAACATCAATAAAGGTTTCTAAACCTTTTTTCTCTTCTTCGCTTAAGGCATTTAAATCCCCTTCAAGAAACTTGTCAAATCGCGAAGGAGTGATTAAAGTTCTTTCAAAAGCAGCGATGGCTTTACGAATGTTATCAAATGTTAAAGGATTTTCTTCATCAGGGAACGCTTTTTTGAACGCTTCTTTGTACTCTTCAATACCCGAAAGGCGCTTTACAAGGAATTCTTCTGAAGGGATTGCCATTTCAATTGGGTTCAATATAGGCATTCCTGCTTGTTCTTCTACGTCTTTTGCTCTTCCATCCCAGAATTGTGCAATATGCAAGGCAGCGTTCAGTGTAGTGGGCGAATTACGTTCGCCATTTTTTCCATCGTTCCCTGGCGAAGTAGGTAAATTATCTACTCCGAACTTTTCAAGATTATGACAAGAGTTACAAGAGATTTTATTATCCTTAGAGAGTCGGACATCAAAGTAAAGCATTTTTCCTAAGGCGACTTTTTCAGGTGTGATGGGGTTATCAGGATTTTCTGCCACAGCAGGAAGCGGTTGGAAGTAGGTTTTTGCTTTTTCTAATAGGGCTTCGTCGTTGCTCTTCTGTTTCTCCTGGCTTTGTTGCCCACCGCCACAGCCAAGTAGTAC
>WFXK01000159.1 GCA_015490695.1 Bacteroidota bacterium
ACATCCTCCTTATTGAAGCCCTGCAACCCGAAGACGGAGAAGTTAAATACTTTCGTTTCCCAATCGTTATTACTTATCAATGAAAAAGTTTTTAACCCAAGTTTTTCTCGTTCTGCTCGCGAATTTAATCATCAAGCCTTCTTGGTTGTTAACGGAAAACTGGCTACAGGACCGCTTAGGACATAGCGCCTTTGGATTATTCGCCGCTATCTTTTCTTTAAGCTATCTATTAAGTCCTATTGCAGACTTAGGTATCAATCAATACATCACGAAATGGTTAGCAAACTTTCAACAAAAGGTTCCCCGGGCATTTTTAACCATCTTCCGTTATAAAAGCTATTTAGCCTTAGTGTATTTTTTAGTCTTTCTCTCCATTGGCTATCTGCTTCAATACTGGCAACAAACACTTTTAACTTTAATTTTTTTAGGTTTAACAGGCATATGTATTTCTTTTTTATTTATGGTTCGTGCGTACTTTCAAGCGCTGCAGCAATTTCAATGGGAAGCCCTGCTTTCTGTTTTGGATAAAGCCTTATTGATGCTCATCATCTGGTTCTTAACCCCCTCTTCTATAGAAATGTATGCTTTTTGGACTTGGACCACGTTTTTTATTGCTGTGCTCACAGGCATGTTCTTTTTACTGCGCTCTTATCGCAGCAGCAGCCACTTATTCGGCATGAAAAACCTATTATTACGTAGCTATCCTTTTGCACTAATGATGGTTTTGTACAGTAGTAATGAACGTATTAATCAAATTTTTATTGAGCAACTCAGCAGTAGTTATGAAAATGGCATTTACGTTGCTGCTTTTCGTTGGATTAGTGCTATTGCTATGTATCTATGGACTGTTTTGCCTTTGTTTTATGCGCGTTTTGCCCATACCCAACAGCGTCAAGCATTGCAACAACTACTAAATACCAGCATCATCATCGTAGGTATTCCTGTTTTAATGGTTTGCATCTTTTTATGGGGATGGGGAGACAAATTATTTTTTCTATTCAAACACAGCAACACGCAAGAAATCCAAAAAATGACACACAATCTCCAAGTGTTAAGTATTGGTCTCTTAGCAAACGCTTTTTTAAACCCTTTTAGCACTTATTTAACTTCTAAAGGTTACGAGCAACTTGTAAATCGTTTACTGCTTATAGGGGTCCTAAGTAACATTGTATTGTGTATTTTGCTAATTCCTCTATGGGGAGCGTTAGGGGCTTCAACCGCTTATAGTGTGGTTTTAATCATGATGGGAGTAGGTTATATAGGACTACTACATTATAAAACGCCACTGAAAGTGCCTTATAAGTTAATCCTGAAAGTCTTCATCGTTATTTTGTGGACGCTTTTGGGATTATGGATAGTAAAACAATATGCATTGATTTGGTTTTTTGCTTTCATCCTTACTGTTTTATGGACAATGATAGGTATCTATTTCTCAGGAATTATAACTTTGAAGGAGCTAAAGCAGCTTTTATTATGGAAGAGGAAGTGATAGTTTTTAAACCAAGTATTTGGGCAACGGGGAAGTTATGGGTTTCGGAGCGCTTGCAGTTATTTCCTTCGTTTTTTGTGTACGAAAAAAAGAATGAACGTTTAACGATGACGTACGACCAAGTGAAAAGTATTACTTTGAAGCGTTCTGGTTTGTTTACCACAGTGATTATAGAGGGAGGTGGGGGAGAACATATTGTTTTAGAAGGATTATGGTTTTGGCAAGCCAATCAATTAAGAGCACTTTTAGAAGAGCATTTAAAATAAAAAAGGGGAAAGCCCCCGCAATGCTTTCCCCTTTATCCCCCCTTACACACACATCTATCAATAGCTCCAAAGATGATGTTCAAATTCTAATATTTGGTTTCTTCTATAGTCTGATTCTATTAGGGATTGTGGCTGGTCACCAGAAAGGTCAATGATATAAGAGTTAAATCTTCTAAGTTCTATGGCTTCTCGCACACTGCGATGTTCTGCATCGTTAAATCGGTTACGGTATTTTGTATCATCTAAAATATCCATAACATCTTGATAGCGGAAAGCAATGACTGCCTCATCGGGAATAGCCCCTGTAGGGTCTACGTAAATCAGACGGATGTACTGAGTATTATAAAACATAGCAGAACGGTTTTTATCAAAAATCCAATCTTCAATCAATTCAATAACGGTTTCCATACCTGCCATGATTTCTTCATCTATTTTGGCTTCTTTTTGAGGTAGTTGGTCTTGTTGTTCTGTAGTGGCGGTTTCTTCATCTGCACCGAAATCTCCGAAATCTCCACCGAAGTCATCAAATCCACCGAAGTCATCACCGAAACCGAACTCATCCCCTCCTATATCGCTTTGACCTTCCTCTTCATCCCCTTCACCACCTTCCTCTCCACCCTCTTCTTTAGCTTTAAACCTCATTAAATGAGCGACAAACTGATCATAAGTAATCTCTTTGGTTAAAGTATCGGGATTATAACCTATATATTTTCCGTCTCTAAATCCTGCTACTAATGCATAAACCATACCATCTACATTGCCGAAGTGGTCTGTCCCTCGTGTATATAAGTTGGGTTCATGATATACTAAAGGTTTGTTGACTTTTTCTGTCAAATCAATGCGGGACATTACTTTTTTTCTCCAGAAGTGGTCCTCTGCTCTTGGAATTGCCCTTATGGGGTCTCTATCATAGGGCAGTGGAATAGGGTCTTGCCCTAAAACTTGCACTACATAACCCGCCAATAATCCAACTAATAAAATACTTCGTCGCATAGGCATTCCTTTTAATTTTTTATTCAACAACGCCGGAAATCGTTAATTCACGCTTAGAGAAAGGTTCTTCAATCGCTCTACCTTCAAAATTAATACGCACAACACGTTTTAGTTGCAAATATATCTTGGTTCCTGGAGGCAAGCCTCGGGTAATGGTGAACAAAGAAATGCATTGCACACCTTTATAAAGGTCCATTACTTTAGAACGACCTAAGCTTTTCACTGGTTGTGGTGCGCCTAAACCTTTTTTCACTTTCACCACAATACCTTCTATACGATAACGGGCATCCTTAGGCATTGTTCTACCGAAGTTCTTCTCGGGCATGATTTTAATACAAATCCTATCACCTTTCTTCCATGGTTTTTGACCATCCCAACGATTAGAGATTTTTCCAACGCCTACAACAATATCAGGCTTAGGTGGAGGAATCACCCTATAACTAACTTGTCCAATCGGCAATGCTCTTCCGCCCACACGGCTTTTTACAAAAATCGTAATACGTTTTCCTCTTGGGATAACCCTAACTTTCTTTTTATTCTTTTTATTTACAATCACCTTACCACCTTTTGCACTCAATACAGGGTCATAATGTTCACCTAATTCTGGCACATCAATAAACACATCGTTAGCACAATTACGATACATGATTTGCACTGCTGCCGATGTTACTTTGATAGTAGGACGGCGAACCTTAAATTTCCCTTTTACTACTAACCGCGCCTCCGTTCCATCCGCCTTAGGAACATAGATGGTTGCCGAATAATGCTGCCACCCTTCTGATTTTCCACGAGGCAACCGAGCAGTAACAGTCAACTCCGCCTGGTTACCACCTTTCAAGACTTTAATACGTCCTGACCCCGAAGTAAACCGTGGCTTAATCTCACTGGAAGACATTGCAACAAATAAGCGTGTCTTAAACGGCAATCCAACAACAACAATCTTAGATTCAGGAGCATCCATCGCAATTAAAGAATCTATCTTAAAGGTTACTGTCTGTAATTGACTACGAACCGCATGCAATAGCTCACTTTCTATAATCTCAACTCTGTTTTTTAAATTTTCTAACACTGCAACATTAGCCGCCACAGGAGTGTTATGCCCAAAGGTATATATCTCCCATGTTTTATGCTTATCCTCAGAGTTAGGCGGTACCAAAGGGTTATCCTTAGGCTCTACCACAATTGGATCAAAAGGCACTTTCTCCCCTTTCTTAGGCTTCTTCTTTTTAATTCTAAAATACATTTCATACGCCCAATTATAATAGTCATCTAACATCTTATGAATACGCAATGCCGCCCCATTACCGCGACCACCATTATCCATCTCGCTACCCGCTTTCTTCGTTACCGGATCCACTATCATCAAATAACGAAAATTCTTCTCTACTTCATCCGGCTTCAACATTCTACCCGTTTCTGGATCTATACCCGCTAACTTTTTCAACTCCTGAATATGTTTCTCCAGTTCATTATGAACTTCTGAAGTCTTCTTATCAATCTCATCCAACAAATCAATTAAATACGCGTTTTTCTTATTACCCTTCTCCATTTCTTTTTGAATCGTCGCCTTTATATCCTCTACTGTCAATCGGTTCTTTTCATCAAATTTCTGAGCAGATTGTCTTAATGAGTCGGCTAAAATTTGGAGACTTTGCAAAATATCTTTACTTACGTTAAGCGCCAAGAGGGCAGTAAGCACCAGATACATTAAGTTAATCATCTTCTGCCTTGGAGTCAACTTACCGCTTGCCATAGTAGTACTTTATTTTATTATTTTTAAAATTATTCAAAAACCGCCATAAGGGTAACCCTCCTATGCCTTCAATGCATTACTCATCGCCGTTAGCATGCTTCCGTAAATGGCATTAAGACGCTCCATGTTCACCGCTAATTTAGAAAGCTCCTCTCTAACTTTTGTAGCATCTTTCAATACGTCCTCCGATGCTAAGTTTTCCATCAAAGCGTTCAAATTAGCATAGAAATGATTAATGGTATTCAAATGTTTTTGTGCATCTTTTAATTCACTCTCATAAATTGCATTTAATTCCTCAAGACTCTTATTAATAGCCATCACTCGTTGTTGATACTCTTCATTCACCTGCAACACTTTTTGTCGTTGTTCATCTAAAACACCAAGAGTATTCTTAAAGTCATCTAAAATATCTATTGCTGCACTATAGCTAGAAGTCATTTGGTCTATTTTTTCCGAAGCAACTTTTAACTTTTGACCAAATTCATTAGTAGCAACTGTAACATCAGCAACTTCAGACAACTGATTCACTGATACACCTAAATTCTTAATTGTTTCTGTTAGGTTCTCAAATAATTCAGGCGTTAAATTTTCCTGTAGTGCAGTACTTGTTCCTTGTAAACCCGCAGCAATGAATCCTGGTCCTGCAGGTTGTGTTGTGCCCTCCTCTCCCAACATTTCATCTAAAAGCACCTCGTCTTCATCCTCCTCTTTCAACTGCGGGAACACTTTTGCCCAGTTCCAATGCTTTTCTTCAGGCGGTAAAGGCTCCAAACCAGAAATAAAGAAGATTACCGACTCGGTACCCAAGCCTACTATTAACATTTCATTAGCGCCTGGCCAGTGCAAAATTTTAAATAAGGCTCCTAAAATAACGACCGACGCTCCCCATGCGTATAAGTACTTCAGCGCAACTTTGAATCCCCTTGACTCAAAAAAACTTTTCTTCTTTGCCATATTAATTATGAATTAGGTTTTATATAAAGACTAACGGGCAGCTCCAGAACGACCCAACTCCGACATAACACAACGGAAACCAATAAACGACTTAGTCGTATCTGCATACTCATAAGTACGAGTACCTACCGACAAGAAATAACCAATATCCTTCCACGAACCACCACGAATAACCCTTCTTTTGTTCAGTTTCCTTCTATCCCGATAAACAGGATTCAAATCATGTGAATAGGTATAACCTGTCTCTTCAAAATCATCTTCACACCACTCTGCTACATTTCCCGACATGTTATAAAGCCCATAATCATTAGGGAAGTAGGCATCTACAGGTGCTGTGTACTCAAAATTGTCTGCAATATAATCCCCTCTACCAGGCTTATAATTAGCTAAACTACATCCTTTGGAATTTTTTATATACAATCCAGGCCATGGATAAATTTTATGTTCATAACCTCCTCTGGCGGCATACTCCCATTCTGCCTCGGTAGGTAGACGGAAACGAGGTACCGGAGGCAAACCTTTTTCTGCACGATAAGCATTATAAAATTGTGAACGCCAATTACAAAATGCCTGCGCCGCGTACCAATTTATCCCCACCACAGGATAATTATCAAATGCAGGATGCCACCAATAATTCTCCACTAATGGCTCATTATATGTATAAGCAAAATCCCGCAACCACACTAAAGTATCAGGATATACCAACTTCAAATAATCATCAGGACTTACTTCATAATCATAATAAGTCTTTAAGAAATTAATCACAGAATCCTGAAAAGCATATTCAGCACCTTCCATTGTTGCTTGAATAAACTGTCTATATTCATTATTGGAAATTTCAGTATCATCCATATAAAAAGCACTAATAGTAATTTGCTTAACTCGTGCATTCATAGAAACGTTCACATCTTGATCATTTTGTCCCATATGAAAGCTCCCAGGAGGTATATATACCATACCATAAGGAATAGGATTATCCCAAGAAGGACGGTCCATAACGCCTGTTAATTCCCCATTTCGCCCTGTTTTACCACCTCCGCCACAACCACTAAGCACAATAACGGCTATCCATCCCACTACGACTGCTAAATCCTGCCTACGCATTTTAACGACTCCTTTTGCTTTGGCAAATATAGACTTTTTTCTCATGATGTAACCTCTTTTATTTTTATCTAAAAGTTCTTTTATCTCTAACCCCAAGGTCCGGGGGATAAATCTTAAACACAGGTGGCAAAGTGTATGAAATAAGAATCTCATGCGTGCCACTGGTAGCAACCGACAAATTAGAAAGCGTGTAATCATAGCTATACGCTGCAAATATACGCTCACTAATTTGAAATCCCAAAATCCCTACAATAGCATCTTGGTACCTATAAGAAACTCCAAATACTAAAGGACTAACCATCACATTAGCATTGATATCTATTTGCATTTGTCCCCCTGCCATCTTAAATAAAGTGCTTGGCATCAAAGAAACATTTTCACTCAAATCAAAGCGAGTACCTGCGCTAAACAATAAATGCCGAACAATACGCAATTCTCCTCGCTGTCCTAAGGTAAGTTGCTTCATAGAAGGTTCTAACAAATGCAATCCTGCCACACCAACATACAACTTTTCATTGGGTAATTGAAAATACACTCCTGCTCCAAAATCAGGTGCTGTTGCATTCGTTACGGCATCTACTAAAATAGGGTCATTAGGATTATCGGGTGGGCGCCAATTGGTTCCATCTAAAACTTTATAAAGCACTCCACCTTGTACCCCAAATTGCAATTGCGCCCCTTTTTGCCCTACAGGCAAATGAAAAGCATACGCCAACTTCGCATCTATGGTCTGAAAAGGCCCTATATAATCTGCTAACACTTGTATTCCCACACCACCGTGCAACAACGCTACAGGTTTATGAGCAATTAAAGACATACTTCTTGGAGAGCCATCTATACCTACCCATTGGGTTCGTCCAGCAAAAGTAATATTTGTAGAACCCATCGCACCCGCATAAGCAGGGTTGATATACTGACGATTAAACATATACATACTAAACTGGGGGTCTTGTTGCGCAAAAAGAAGCGTTGTAACCGCTATCCCACAAAGCCAAAAACGCATGTTCCTTCTACCTTCTTTTCGGGCAAGCAAGTTAGAAAAACTATTGAAAAATCCAAACATCACTTCCTACCTTTTTTAATATAGTCCTCTAATAGCTGCGCCATGTTTACTATCCCTTTAGAAGGTTTAACCTCTAAAACGACTTCTAATCCATGTGCCAAAGCCCGTTCCTTTGTGCTCTCTCCGTAAACCGCTACAGGAACCTTTTTTAAAGAATCATCCGCTACCTCCATAAAAGCATCCACCGTTGCAGGAGCAAAAAAACAAACTAAGTCCACCCCTTTGTAATCTTTTTCTTTATCTAAAGGCACAGGCTCCATACGATATACCTGCACTAAACGATAATGATATTTTTTCTTCTCTAAATGACTAACAATGTCACGCCTACCCTCCTCACTACAAGGATATAAAAAACGCTCCTGTTTGTATTTATCTATAT
>WFXK01000160.1 GCA_015490695.1 Bacteroidota bacterium
CTCTAATGCTACCGTGATGCGCGCATCTAAATGTTCTACTAAAAACTCAGGATTATAAATAGAAGCCATGGCGACAAAGATATATTTTTAAACTAATTTTGTCTCATGCGCTATCTTTTTCCTGCCGCATTCATCTACTTTACCCTTCTGCTACTGTGGAATTTTGAAATCGGTTTACAAAGCAACGGCGGTGTATTGGCTTTAGCATTAAAAAAAGTTTATAATGACCTCTACGTCAATGATTTTTATGTACAGCACTTTCAAAAAATGCCTATTCATGAGCGTTCTTTTTTCCTATGGCTTGCTTTGCCTGCTGCCTTAATCCCCTTTGTCAATTGGATTTTCCACATTACTACTGCTTTATTGCTATTTATCGGATGGATAAAAATTTATGAGTGCTACTTGAAAAATTTCCAACAAAGCATCTTAGGCGTTTTCATCGCTTTTGTTCCGTTGTATATGATACACTGGGGTGGCAATGAATTGTATTACAATAATTTTCAAGCATCTCTCGTAGCAAAAGCAACAGGAACGTGGGTTTGGTACTTTCTTATCACACAACAATATTCCAAAGCCCTTCCATTATTGATATTTGCAACTTGGGTTCATCCTATGGTGGGATTGCAATTAACTTTGTTAACGTTACCTTTTTGGTTTCGTGCGCCGAATAAACTTCGTTATGCTTTGTTGTATGGTTTATTTGCAGGTACGTATGTAGGGGCTTTGGTGTTGCTTTTTGGAAGTCAAGTACCTAAGCAGGCACAGGCGCTGCTTTTTATTTTTCGGCATAGTGGACACTTCATTCCCCATTGCTTTTCAAAAAAAGCCGCTTTGTTGTTCCCTGCTCTTATTAGCTCGGTACTGCTCTGGAGCTATAAAAAAGAACGAGCGCTCTTTTATAGTTTTTCTATACTGGCAACAGGGATTTTACTTTACGTCCTTTTTTATTATGGTTTTCATTCATGGGCTTTGATGAAGAGTCAATGGTTTAGGGCAACTGTTTGGGTCAAACCCTGGGGGATTTTAGCCCTTATGCAGTTGCTACCGCTTCCAAAGCTTTCTTTTCGTATTCAGCGTTGGATAGCCGCGGCAACGTTGATTTTGTTCGTTGTTTTTATATGGAGAATATTTAGCGGGGCTATTTATTTATTTCCTGCGTTGCAATCACCGCCACCAGCGATTGAAGTAGCACTTGCTGCCCGTAAACACCTTCCTACGGACGCCTGTGTTGCCCATCCCTTAGTTCACTATGAATTCTTTAAATACTGGTCAAGACGTAGTTGCTACTTAGATTGGTATCACTTAGTACGAAGTCCTGAAGCCATCACCCTATGGGCACAACGACTAAAAAAAGTTTATAACATTGACTACAAAGAACTTTTACAACAATACACTTGTTTACGATTTAAAATTATACAAGAGACTTCTGAAAAAGCGCTTGTAGAAAATGCATTGAAACATCCTGAACGATTAAAACAAGAAGGCATTACCCATGTACTTATCAGTACTAAGTACACATTACCCTATCCGTTAGTTTTTAAGAACGCAGTTTATCAGTTGTACGCTTTACCTTAAGCCATTTTTTAACGAGTGCTGGGAGGGTAGGACGCAAAATAAAAGTTTGTTTTGCTTGTGCCCTTTTTGGAAAAAGCAAGCCCATTCTATCAAAACGGATGGCTACTTGAGCTTTTTGTGATAAACGATGGAAGGTTTTAAACATAGCGCAGCTCCAATGGATGTCATCTATTAACAAAACACCTTGTGGAGTTAAGAAAGTAAATAGCTGAAGGGCGTAGCGATAGGTTGCTTTGCCATCGTGGTGACCGTCTAAAAAGATAAAGTCAAAAGAAGAACGGTTTTGTTTTAAGAAGGTTGTAAAGTCACTATGGATGATTTGAATCCGTTTATCTACGTTCATTTTTTGGAAGTTTGCTTTAGCGATGGTGGTTAAGATGTAGTCGCCTTCTACAGTGGTAATGTTTGCTTTTGGTGCTGCAAAAGCGCAATAAAGGGTTGAAATCCCTAAGTTGGTTCCCAGTTCTAAAATCGTTCGGGGCTTTAGGTACTGGATTAGATGAAAAAGAAAATGGCCGTAAAAAAGGGGTATGCTCATTTGTTGTGCGCATTTCCCAATAGTAATCCACCGAGGTTTCCCTGTACCCAAATCTTCAAAATAAAACTGCGTTTTTGAACGCATCCACCTTTGTCGTAACTTTTCTATAGCAATTAAATCCGCAGGAATTTGCGTGTTTTCTAAGCAATTAAGCGCTAATTGAAACACGAAAGGCGAGTGGATTTTATAAAGGGTTTGGGCTTGAGACCAAAAATGCAGTTGTAAAAAAAGTTGTTGAAAAAATCGTGTCATCGTTGTTGATATAAGCGGATGAGGTCAAAATAGCGTTGTTCATTGACCCCTACCACCATGATTTTTATTTCACCCCCTTCGTACTCTAAATGGGAACGCCATTTTGCCATCCATTGATGCGTACGAGCACGATAACGCTGAAATAAATCTCTATTGCAATAAACAAAATAACGAAAGTTTAGC
>WFXK01000161.1 GCA_015490695.1 Bacteroidota bacterium
CTCTTCTACTCTATCTAACTTTTGTAAAAGTGCATATTTCTTTTTTAATAATTCAGGTGGAGGGTCAAGGGTCGCAGCGTAAAGTTTTTCTAAAAGTTGTAAAGAGCGTTCAGGATTCCCTTTCTCTTGATGGATATGCAAAATTTTATTTAATAACTCGGGCGAATAAGGATTATATTGAAGGGCTTCATCTAAAGCTTTCAATGCCTCATCATAGCGTTCCATCCGTAAAAGCACATCGGCTTTAGCCTCTAAAAAAGCAGGCGAAGACTGAATGTGGTTGATTAAATAGTCGTAGATACGAAGTGCTTCTTCATAACGTTTTTGTGTTTTATGAATCTCTGCTTCTTTCAAATAGGCATCAGGATAATCAGGGTCTAAACGCTGAATCTTTTTTAATTCCGCCGTAGCCTCTTCATAACGTTCTAAGGCAATCAATATATCGGCTTTCAATTCTAAGTTTTCAATACTATTGGGATTACGTTTAAGGAGTTTGTTGATAGTATCTAAGGCTTTATCATAATCTCCTTGCTTATAATAAGCGTGAGCCAGTGCATAGGTGGCAATAGGATGATGCGGCTTTAAACTAAGAAACTTTTCGTAATACGGAATGGCTTTTTGAGGTAAACCCATTCGGTCATAAAGACTGGAAAGCTGTAATAGCGCCCGTACATTATTGGGATCTTCTTGTAAACATTGTTCTAATAAATGTACAGCATCTTCATCTTTACGCAAGCGAGCTAAAATATCGGCATAGAGTAAAAGATACTTAGGTGTTCTGCTTTGAACCGCTAAAGCACTTTCTATTACCTCTTTAGCCTCTTTTAAGTTTCCTTGTTCATAGAGTAAGCGAGCCTTTCTATAAAGGAGTTCGCTGTCATCGGTGTTTTGAGTGGTTAGATATTCTTCTATTAAGTACAAGGCTAAAGATTCGTAGTCTTCTTCTTCGCTTTCCATTAAAAAATCTATAAAGTCGTAGAAATATTCTTTTTTTTCAGGAGCTGATTTTACTAATTTACGATAGGTTTCCAAGGCGCTTTCGTTTTCTTCTAAGTTTTCTAATACTTTTGCTTTATAGTAAAGCAGTTCTGGGTCTGATGGGTGTTCTTTTAGTTGGCGTTCTACTTCTTCTAAAGCAGAGCGATAACGACCTTCTTTCAGCAATTGTTTAAGATGTTGCGTGGTGACGCTTTCCATGGAATAGAAGTTTTACACAAAAAAAATAGTTTTTTTTTATTTTCCAAAGCGGTACCCACCCCCATAGTAATGGGAACGATAGCTATAGCTGTGGATACTCCCTTCTTTAACGCTGCGAGGTTGATACTTCTGAGGCTTAGGCAAATAATACCCTTGCTTTGCAGAGACAACAACCCAAAGAATAATCACCAAATAAATGCTGATGATAATAGCGTCTATTTTTCGTTTTTGCATCGCTTAGCAAATTTAGTTAAAATGCGTAAGATGCAAATGATGAAAGCGGTTCAAAAGTAGAAAGAGATTGCTATCTTTGGCGCAAATTTTTACCTGAAGTCATGGGAAGATGGATTATCTTAGGGTTAGTTGCCGTAAGTGCTTATGCCCAGTACTACTTTGGCTACCATAGTAGTAGCTACGCAGGTGTCGGAGGTATTCAACTCCAACCCGCGGATGTCGCTGATAGCCGACTGATGGTAGACGTTGCCCTTATAGGCACTGACTTCAAATTCGGTAATAACTACTTAGAATTAGATAGAGCAACCCTCTTTGACTGGAATACCTGGAATGATCCTAACTTCTTAGATAAATACACCAGAGAAAAATTAAAAGACCTTAACGACAAAGCCTTTTTATACATGGGCTATCAATTACAATTGCCTTCTGTTCTAATCACCTTAAGCGAATACGATGGGATTGCTTTCGTACCACGACTACGGGCTTTACTAAACGTAGACAACTTTGATTACCCCTTAGCCCACCAGATTTACACAGGTATAGAAGATAGCCTCTTTTGGAAACGTCGCTTTGAAGACGATTTCGTAAGTATCCAATTTAACTTCTGGGCAGAATACGGCTTAACCTACGGACGTGTGCTCATAGATGAAGATGAACATTTCTTAAAAATGGGAATTTCCACAAAATTACTCCAAGGCCTTGGCTCCGCT
>WFXK01000162.1 GCA_015490695.1 Bacteroidota bacterium
CACCAAGGGAAGACTTATGTGTTTGAATTACCTTTTTATGAAGATTTTTTACATTACAATTTTGTTTTAGCGCTTGGTGCTTTTGTGCTTTCTGGGGGTTCTATAGCGTTACTACCGAAGCAATTACATTTTTTACAAACGCCTCAGATGCGTTTAGAGGTTTTAAGTAATCATCCGAGGGTTCGTATTATTAACGACAGCTACAATGCTGATTATGAATCGGTTATGGCGTCTTTTTATTATTTAAAGCGGCAGGCACGTCCACCATGGAAAGCCAAAGTTGTTTTGACCCCTGTTCAAGGATTAAGTGAGGAACGTCATGGCGTTTTGTTTCGTTATGCTTGTGAACACTTCGGCGCACAACATTGCTATTTTATCGGAGAACGCTTTAATGAAGTTGCTCAACAATTTTTCCATAACACCTATAAAAACACGGAAGAATTTATCCGCAGAATCACTCCTGAACATTTTTACGATAGCGTTTTACTATTAAAGGGAGCACGAAAGTACCGTTTAGAGCGTTTAATCCCATATTTGACAGGATTCTCAAAACAAAACTATTTGGAAGTAGATTTAAGTGCAGTAAAGGAAAATTTAACGAAGTTTATTCAACGCATAGGAGGGAAAGAGGTGATTTTGATGTTAAAAGCCATGGGGTATGGGGTAGGGGATTGGGCTTTAGCATATCACTTTCAAAGCCATCCTAAGGTTAAGGCGTTTGCGGTCGCCAATGTGGATGAAGCCATTCACCTCAGACGCCACAGTATTGAAAAACAACTATTGATTCTCATGCCTGAACTCCAATATCCAGAAGTCTATTGGGATTTTCAATTGACTCCCGTTATTGGAAACTTAGATTTTTTACAACGTTTATCTAAGGTGGCATATCAGAAGAAAGCAGTTTTAGGGGTCCATTTAGAGATAGATACGGGCATGGGGCGCATGGGTATTTTACCTAAGCAGTGGGAAGAAGCCATAACGCTTTTACAACAACATCCTTATTTACATTTAGAAGCGCTTTGTTCTCATCTGCCTAACGCCGATATAGAGGAAAGAGATGATTTTACTTTTGGGCAATTAGAACAATTTAAGGTGTTTTATCGTAAGACCAAGCGGCTTTTTCCTGGGATTTATGCGCATGTGCTGAATAGTGCCGGAGCATGGCGCTTCCCCCACTACGCTTTTGATGCTGTCCGCTTGGGAATCGGACTATTGGGTTATTTACCCAATGCCCCTTTGAAAGAAGCTTTACGTCTTTATGCAACCGTCATCCGTGTGGAAAAATACCCTAAGTTCCACGGTATCAGCTACGGACATCGCTTTTATACCAAAAAAAACATCCGGATCGCTACTATCGCCATTGGCTACGAAGATGGTCTACCGAGAAACTTGAAAAATTATCACGTATTGTTACATGGTGTAGAAGTACCCATTGTCGGTGCTATTTGTATGGACATGTGCATGATTGCCGTACCGGAAGAGCTTCCTGCTAAGGTAGGGGATAAAGTACTTATTTTTGGACCGGAAAAAAGCCTTATGGACCTTGCCCATCACGCTCAAACCATTCCCAATGAGATTTTAGTTCGTATTGGAAGGAGGGTATCTCGTTGGTATGTAGAAGAGCGTTAAGAAGGCGTACCGCCTAATTTAAGTACATGTTGTGCCATACGGCGTTTATAGCGAGCAACTGTGTTTTTATGTTTGATACCGCGTTTTGCTAATTTGTCTAAAATACTATAAAGATAAGGTAGTCGTTTTTCTGCTTCTTCTTTGTCTTTGATTTGTAAAAAGGCTTTCATTTCTTTTCGTGCACCAATGAGATAGTAACGGTTTCTTAAGCGTCGCTTCCGCTCCTGACGTAAACGCTTAGCAGCTGACTTTGTGTTTGGCATTGCTTCAACAATTTTGCCGCACAAAATTAAAAACTTTACTTTTTCTTTCCTCGTCCAATAATACCATTGTAGCCGTAAAAAACTTCAATGGCTTCAAATCCGCCTTCTTCAAACCACCTTTTTACTGTCTTTATGGTTTGGGGTTGGTCGTACATGGGAGAAAACATGTCAAAAGTGTCTAATATTGCCCATTGACGTAAAACGTCATCCTCTAAAGGTAAAGCACCTCGGTAATCCGCAATAAAAAAGAAATTCTTTACAATGTAACGCCCATAGGGAACATATTTAGAAATCCAGCCGACTTTATTCCACCAGAAGTTAACCCATTTTTCTATTAAATGGAATAGTCTTTCTTTATCCATTCGTTTAGTAAAATGGCGAAGGTGGTATTTAGTATAAAACAGTTGGCGTAATAGCGATTTTTTATAGACGTCTATGGCTAAATGTCCTTGGGGTTTGACCATTTTAGTTAAGGAAAAAAAGCCTTTTTCTACATCGGGTAAATGTTGGAGAACACCAAGACAGAAGACTTTATCAAAGCTATTAGGAGGGAAGGGCATTTGATAGATGTCGGCTTGTACAATAAGAAGATTATCGTGGTGTCCATTGAATTCATAGTTTACTTCTACAGCGTTGGAGTAGTCAAACGATACAATAAAGGCTTTGGTTTGCAGGGCGACTTCTGTAAAGCGCCCACCACCACAACCCGCTTCTAAAATAACTTCATTAAATAATTCTGTATTCCAGCCAGTAGTTTTAAAAAAACGTTCTTTAGAAATAGGTTGTCCAGAAACGCTATCGTATTGAAGATGCCCCATTTTTTTCCACTGATAACCAAAGCTTTCAGCATAGTTCTTTGAAGGAACAAATCTTGGTATGAAGTTTTTTATAGGGTATTGTTTAGCGCAGGGATGACAAAACAATGCTCCTTCTTCAATACGCCCTTGTTTAACGCGATAAGTATCTAAAATAAGGTTTTTTTTGCATTGAGGGCAGACAAGATATTTTAACGCTGTTTCCCGCATTTAGGTTTGAATGACCCCTGGGTTAAATCTTGGGATATGGGGGTTATGGTTTGCTACTTCAAGGCTCATGGCGATGTATTC
>WFXK01000163.1 GCA_015490695.1 Bacteroidota bacterium
AAGGAAGTTCTTAAAAGCTTCTTTCTTTTCTTTAATCATTTCAGGGGTTAATACTCCTTCTTTTAGCAATTTATCTTCATAAACTTTTAACGGCGAAGGTTTTTTACGGATAATTTTATACATTAAAGGCTGCGTGTAGCTAGGTTCATCCCCTTCATTGTGTCCATATTTACGATAACAGACTAAATCAATAAACACATCTCTATTGAACATTTGCCGAAAATCCATAGCTAATTGAGTAACAAATGTTACCGCTTCGGGGTCATCACCATTAACATGAAAGACAGGACTTAGGGTTACTTTTGCTACATCGGTACAATAAGTACTGGAACGTCCATCCCGTGCAGAAGTTGTAAAACCAATTTGATTATTTATCACAATATGAACAGTGCCTCCGACTTTATAACCCAACACCCGAGACATTTGAATATGTTCATAAACGACGCCTTGTCCTGCTAAGGAAGCATCTCCATGAATAAGGATAGGGGCAATTAAATCGTGATCTTTATAAAGATTATCAATTTTAGCACGTACAGCTCCTGTTACTACGGGATTAACGGCTTCCAAGTGAGATGGATTAGGTAATAAACTAAGATGAACTTGGAATTTCCCTTTTTCCGTTTCAATTATGATGTCGTTAGAATACCCTAAATGGTATTTTACATCACCATCAAAGAAGACGTTTGCAATACCTTTCCCTTGGAATTCTGCAAATACTTTTTCAAAAGGTTTTCGCATGATGTTAGTCAGCACGTTCAATCTACCTCGGTGTGCCATACCAATAGCAAACTCTCTGATACCGTTTTCTGCCCCATGTTCAATAACACCGTCTAAAGCAGGAATGAGGGCTTCAGCGCCTTCTAAAGAAAAACGCTTTTGGCCTGTAAATCGCCTATGGAGCAATTCTTCAAAGAGCGAAGCTTGCATCAATTTTTCAAAAATACGAATCTTTTCTTCTTTAGAAAATTGAATTTTCCCTTTAACGCTTTCAACACGTTCTTGAATCCATTCTACGATTTTAGGGATACGGATATAGCGGTATTCTATTCCGATAGTGCTGCAATAGGTATCCAAGAGCATTTGAATAATATGTCGCAAATTCGTTGGACCTAAACCTACTTCGGTTCCTGCTTGGTAGACCTTATTCAGAACACTCTTATCTAAGTCTACTGTTTTTAGTGGAATAGGCAAATTATCCATGGAGTATTTTCTTGGGTATAGCGGGTTGACGTTTGCATAGAGGTGACCACGGGTTCTATAGGCGGTAATCAAGCGCATTACTTTGAATTCCTCTTCTAAGTGACGGATGATTTCATCTTTAGTGAAGGTTGTTGGGGAAGTCGGTTGTGGAGATGGCGTGGCTGATCCGTTCAAATTAAGGCTTAGGGCAAATTCAAATCCTTCAAAGAACTTTTGCCATTCGGGTTCTAAACCACCGGGATCGCTTTTATAGCGGTCGTAAAGCCCCAACAAATAATGCATGTTGTCAGGTGCTAAAAATTGTGTAGGACGCATAGTTCAGTGTATATTTTAAGCTATAGCATAAACGCTTCTTTTGGTACGGGCTTCAAATTCTTCTCGGAAACGTAAAATCGCATAACGAACGGGCCATGCAGCAGCATCGGCTAAAGCACAAACTGTCCTTCCTTCCATGTTATCACATAAATCCAATAACAGGTCTAAATCCTTGCTTTCGGCTTCGTGTTTTACGAACTTATAAAGCAGTTTTACTAACCAGCCTGTTCCTTCTCTACAAGGGGTGCATTGTCCGCAGGATTCATGGTCATAAAAGCAAGCGACTCGGTAGGTGAAGTAGACAATGTCGGTGTCTTCATCTAAGGCTAAGATGCCTGCGGTACCCATCGCTGAACCTGCTTTTCGGAGGCTATCGGCATCCATACGTACCCCTTCTATTTGGTCCGCTCGTAAAATAGGCGTAGAAGACCCCCCTGGAACCACTGCTTTTAGTTTTTTACCATTACGAATACCACCCGCAACTTTATAAATCAAGTCTGTAATAAGCATTCCAGAAGGATATTCATAAACCCCTGGACGATTCACATGGCCAGAAATACCGTATAGAATAGGACCTGGGTGGTTAGGCGCTCCGCAGTTTTTATACCATTCTAAACCTTTTTTAAATAATACCGTCACATTGGCTAAGGTTTCAATATTGTTAATTGTAGTAGGTTTTCCCCAAATGCCATATTGGGCGGGGAATGGGGGTTTAGAGCGAGGATAAGGACGTTTCCCCTCTAAGGATTCCATCAAAGAGGTTTCTTCGCCACAGATATAAGCACCTGCACCACGATGCACATACATTTCTAAGGAAAAGTCCGTTCCTAAGATATTTTTCCCTAAGTAACCTGCGTCGTAGGCTTGTTGGATAGCTTTTTCTACCATTTGAATCCAGTCGTAGTATTCACCGCGGATATAGACATAAGCGGCATCCATCTCCATCGCATAGCAAGCGATAATAGCGCCTTCTATGAACAAATGGGGATTGTATTCAAAGATACGACGGTCTTTGAAGGTACCAGGTTCTGATTCATCACCGTTGCAGGCAAGATACCTAGGTACTCCGGGTTGTTTTGGCGGCATGAACGACCATTTAAGTCCTGCATTAAAGCCTGCACCGCCCCTTCCACGAATGTTTGCCGCCTTAACGTACTCAATAACCTTCTTAGGAGTCCATTCCGGGTCTTTTAATATACGTTCTAATTGTTGATACCCCCCGTACTTAGATTTGTAAACTTCTATGTCGCTTAGATTAGGGATGTCTGGTAAGACGACCTTCTCGTAGTTTCTCCAATCCATAACGGAGTGCAAATTACAAAAGTTTTTCTATTATATGGTCTACAATTCCGTAGTCTAAGGCTTCTTGGGCATCCATCCAATAGTCTCTATCAAAGTCTTTTAAGATTTGTTCATAAGGTTTATTGCAGTTTTGCGCTAAGATTTTTGCACTCATTTCTTTAGTTCTTAACAATTCCTTTGCGGTGATGGCTATGTCAGCTGCTGGGCCAATGAGCCTACCGATACTGGGTTGATGAATCATCACACGACCGTGGGGCCAAATATAGCGATGTCCTTTTTCCCCTGCAGATAACAAAATAGACCCCATAGAAGCGGCTAATCCCATGCAAATGGTGTAAACAGGGGCTTTAATCAATTGCATGGTGTCGTACATTACCATCCCAGAAGTAACAACGCCCCCAGGGCTATTGATATAAAAATAAATGGGTGCCTCTTCGTCTTGTTCGTTGAGATAAAGCAGACGGTTAACAACGTATTCTGCACTTTCATCGTTGACCATTCCCCACAGAAACACGCGTCGTTTCTCTAAGTGTTTTTCTTCAAAGCGTTGTTCTAAGAGGTGTTTTACCGAATCGGGCACCATGGCTTGACAAAGGTAGGGCAAAAGTGCGAAAAACCCCGATGCCTTTCAAGTAAAAAATAAATTTTTCTTACTTTTTCATTTTCGGCAGTTTCAGAAATGCTTTTACCAAACTTTACACTTTCCCAAAAAGCACACATCGCATAGAGATAGTGCCGTATTGAAACCCTTCGTAAGGGTACGATATGGGCTCTTTGTCGCTATCATGGAGGAAAGCAGTATAAATAAGCGGAATCCAATGACTGGGCTCTGGATGGGCTTGTTGCCAAAGGGAACTAAGTTTTTCGGGTTTACACAAAAGGCCATAAGCGCCCTTGTCCAAAGTTTTTTTAACCGCTTCATCAAACGAAGCAGCCCAAGTTTCGGCAGGTCCTTCCTTATTGTTCCAACAAACCTCATATAAGTTATGGGTAATGTTGCCGCTACCAATGATTAAGATTCCTTTTTCTCTTAAGAAACGAAGCACTTTGGCAACCTCTGCGTGATAAGTTAAGGGTTTATAGTAGTCAATACTAATTTGAAAGACAGGGACATCTGCTTTAGGAAAGAGATGATAGAGTATAGTCCAAGTGCCGTGGTCTATTCCCCAGCGTTTAGTAGGTTTAAAAATACCTTTACTTTGCTCACATAGTTGTTTTGCCCATTGAGGTGCCCCCATAGGGGTATATTGTACTTTATAGAGCTGAGGAGGAAACCCATAAAAGTCATAAATCTGCTTAGGTTGCTTAGCAAGCTGAACCCAACTTCCTTTTGTTAACCAGTGTGCAGAGATGCAAGCAATGGCTTTAGGCTTAGGTAAACGCTTACCAAGGTCTTTTAAAGCGCGTGTAAAAGGATTGTCTTCTAAAACGTTTTCAGGTGAGCCGTGCCCGACAAACAAAACAGGCATTTTAGCCGTTTCAGAAGGTATTGTTGCTAATTGCGACAAAATTTTATTCAGAGAAGTAGTACTCATAAGTAAAAGTAGTTGTTTTAAAAAAGTGCGTCTCCTTTTATTGATAGCCATAGTTTAGCAAAGATAGCGATTTTTCTCCTTTAGCCTCATTTAAAAGTGGAATACTTAATTATTATTTGTTCAAACTTTTACATCACTATATGCCAATGCTCGCAATTGCTCAAAAAGTTCTCGTTCCTTGGGAGATAAGCGTTTGGGGATTTCTACTTGAACTTCTATATAGAGGTCTCCATAGGTATTAGGGTAGTCGTAGCGGGGCATACCCTTGCCTTTGATGCGTAGTTTTTGATTCGGTTGTGTACCTGCAGGAATCACCACGTTTAAAGTACCACCAAGGGTTGGAACTTGAATCTTGCCGCCTAAAACAGCGGTATATAAATCCACCTTTACTTTGGTATACAAGTCATCTCCTTTACGTTGGAAGGTTGGATGGGGCAAAACTTTAATTTTCACATAGAGGTCTCCTGGTGGTCCGCCTTGGAAGCCTGGTCCCCCTTTGCCCTTTAGACGCAAGACTTTCCCATCGGGAACCCCAGGCTTGATCTTTAATCGCAATTTTTGCCCGTGGACTTCTATAA
>WFXK01000164.1 GCA_015490695.1 Bacteroidota bacterium
AGGTTAAAGTGACCCCTTTAAATGAATGGGAAACAATAGCAGGTTATAAATGCAGGAAATACAAAGCGGTTATTAAACATCCTACTATGGGGGAGATTGTTCAATGGGTATGGGCAACACCTGATATTCAGTTGAAATTAAGTGGTGAAGCAGCAAAACACATCAATCAAATGAAAGGAGTAGATGGGGTTGTGCTCAAAACTATTCAAGAGATGCCTGCTATGGGGATTACTTCTATTACAGAAGCAACGAAAGTAACGAAAAAGTCTTTAGATGACTCTATTTTTGAAATCCCCAAGGATTATAAAGTGGAACAATTGAATTTAGAAACCTTACCTAAGGAGTGATATGGCAGTTAAGACCCATCCTTGGCCCCTTCCACCGACGGGTACACAATTGCGATGTAAAGGATGGATACAAGAAGCCGCTTATCGTTTACTATTAAATAATTTACATCCTGATGTTGCGGAGAAGCCTGAAGAGTTGATTGTTTACGGAGGTAGTGGCAAAGCAGCACGAAACCCCGAAGCACTGAAGAAAATTTTAGCGATATTAGAACGCTTAGAAGAAGATGAAACCTTATTAGTTCAGTCGGGAAAACCTGTAGGGGTTTTAAAAACCCACAAAGATGCGCCAAGGGTTTTAATCGCAAATTCGTTATTAGTTCCCAAATGGGCAACGTGGGAGCATTTTCGGGAATTAGAAAAGAAAGGATTAATAATGTTTGGTCAAATGACCGCGGGCTCATGGATATATATTGGTTCTCAAGGGATTGTTCAAGGAACCTATGAAACCTTTGCAGCATTAGCGAAAAAACACTTTGATGGTTCTTTACGTGGGAAGTTAGTAGTAACGGCAGGTTTAGGGGGTATGGGTGGCGCACAACCCTTAGCCATCACTATGAACGAAGGCGTCTGCTTAGCAGCAGAAGTAGAACCCTGGCGCATAGAACGCAGACTTAAAACAGGGTACTTAGACTCCATGGAAACCGATATTGCTCAAGCCATTGATAAAGCACTTTACTACAAAGAGAAAAAAGAACCTTATTCCATAGGGGTCGTTGCAAACGCTGTGCATTTATTACAACGACTATTAGAACGTAACATCATTCCCGATGTGCTAACAGACCAAACTTCTGCTCACGACCCACTAAATGGTTATTTTGCTCATAGCGTAGATGTAGAAACAGCAAAACGGATGCGAAAAGAAAACCCTAAGGAATATGAACGTTTAGCCAGAGAAAGCATCGCACTGCATGTTCAATTGATGTTAAAACTTCAGAAAGCAGGGGCTATAACGTTTGACTATGGAAACAATATTCGTGGGATTGCTTATGAAGAGGGCGTAAAGGATGCATTTGATTTTCCTGGATTTGTTCCTGCATATATACGTCCTTTATTTTGCGAAGGTAAGGGTCCGTTCCGTTGGGTTGCGCTATCAGGTGACCCTGAAGATATTTATAAAACAGACCAAGCAATATTGGAATTATTTCCTGATAATCCTTCTTTACATCGTTGGATTACACAGGCACAGAAAAAGATTCAATTTCAAGGTTTGCCAGCAAGGATTTGCTGGTTAGGGTTAGGGGAACGCCATAAAGCAGGATTAAAGTTCAATGAAATGGTTCGCAAAGGGGTTTTGAAAGCGCCTATTGTTATTGGCAGGGACCATTTAGACACAGGGTCTGTTGCATCTCCGAACAGAGAAACCGAAGGGATGAAAGATGGTAGCGATGCGATTGCCGATTGGCCCATATTAAATGCGCTTTTGAATGTTGCCAGTGGTGCCAGTTGGGTTTCTGTTCATCATGGTGGCGGAGTAGGTATGGGTTATGCGATTCATGCAGGGCAAGTAATTGTCTGTGATGGCTCAGAGGATGCAGACAAACGTATTGAACGCGTTTTATTTAACGACCCTGCTATTGGTGTCATCCGCCATGCCGACGCAGGATACGAAAAAGCAATAGAAACGGCTAAAAAATTTAATCTGTTGCTCTAACGAGCCGTCATTGCTGCTTTCAAAAGCTGAATTAAATGCGAGGAAGTGGTTTCTTTTTCATCCAATAAAGGATTAAACTCGGTGATTTCTATTACTTTAGTATTAGGATAACGAGCAAAAAGATGTAATAGTACTTCTGCATGTTCTAAATAAAGTCCATTTGCTACTGGGGTTCCTGTAGCGGGTACTAAGGAGGCATCCAAGCAATCTATATCAAAGCTAATATAAAGAGGCACATCGCCTAAGTAGGATAGAATTTTTTCCACAATAGTAGCGGGACTATGCCAACGAACATCTTCTACAGAAAACACTTTGATACCCAAGCGGGCAATGCGTTCCATCTCTTCAGACTCGTAAGAGCGCAAAGCGACATAGACTAAGTTTTTTGGAGTTAAGGGAACAGTGATTTGTTGTAGTAGTTGTTGCCATTCTGATAGGGGGTCGTTTTCTTTTAATAGAAGTGCTAAGGGCATTCCATGGGGATTACCAGACGGGGAGGTTGCTGGCGTATGTAAATCAGCATGGGCATCTATCCATATCACGCCCAGGTTATTATATACTTCTAAGGCACCAGCGATGAGAGGGGCAGCACAAGAGTGGTCACCAGAAAAAATCCATAGAAGATAGTCTTGTAATAAAGGCTGTACACCTTTTTTTAGGGTTTGAAATAGGCTACTATAGCCTTGCCACCGGCGTTCTAACGGGAAGGTTAAACTAAGTTCTTGGTAATTCCATCGGACGTCGGGATAGGTTAGACAAGGGAGGGTTATTTGGTGATTGAGGGCATGGAGCAGTAGGGCACTGGGGCCGAGGCTAGCACCGCGCATCCCTGCCCCTAAATCGCTCTCAACCCAAAGTGTCTTCCACCGTGAAGACTCCATAAAACTTTATTTTTTAAATTCAATACGCAATTGTTTGATGGCATGATGTTCCATAGCTTCCACAGTCATGCGGAAAGAAGGGGTTTCAACACTGGCACCTACCTTAGGGAGCCGCTTATATAAAATCAAAAAGACACCTGCTAAGGTTTCCGCTTCATCCTTAAAGGGTTCGAAACAATCTTTTTCTTTGGCTACTTCAGCACAAAAGTCCATCAAAGGCATTTGTGCGTTCACTAAGTATATCCCGGGGGCTATTTGTTGAATAGAGGATTCACCCCCTTCTGCACTACCTGTAAGCACTTCTATTACATCATTCAAAGTAATTAAGCCAACAGTCCCGCCGTACTCATCCACTACAATAGCGATATTTACATGGTGTTTTTTAAACATTCCTAATAAGCGATGCAAGGGTTGGGTTTCAGGAACATAGCGAATAGGTTTTATTAGTTGTTGCCAATGTCTCATTGCATTATCATAGCGTAGATGCAATAAATCTTTTGTAAAGAGCACTCCTTGGATATGGTCTAAGTTTCCTTCGTAGACAGGATAGCGAGCAAAAGGTTCTTTTTCAATCATTGCAAACACTTCTTCATTAGAGGCAGACAAAGGTATGGCTTTAATTGCTACTCTTGGAGTCATGACAGCTTTTACAGGAATACGACTTAAATGGAGAATGGCTTTTAATAGTTGTTTTTCCTCAGGGGGTGTGTATTCGCTACTGGCTAAGTCAATTGCTTGTAAAAGTTCTTTGAATGTCCATTGGCGAGTTTGTGGAGGGAAAGATAAAAATCGTTGTGAAGCCCATGCTAAAACACGGGTTATAGGATAAAGCAACAACCATAAAATACCCATAATAGGACTAAACCACAATAAAAAACGTTTATGATGTAGATTCGCATAAATTTTTGGCAGGATTTCACCAAAGATTAACAAAACTAAGGTAGAAAAGATGACTTCTAAAATGGTTTGTAGCCATGAGTGAAGCGAAAGCCAGTTTCCTAACCAGAAACTTAGTGCCAATACGATAGCGATATTAAAAAGGTTATTAGCAATTAAAATGGTTGCTAAAGTTTGATGAGGGTTTTTATAAAAATGTCGCACTAACCACGTAGAGAGGTGCTTTTGCTTTTGTAAAGCCTCATACTCTTGCTTAGATAAGGAGAAAAAAGCAACTTCATAACCCGATGCAATCCCCGAACCGATAATAAGCCCAAGGATAATTAGCGGTTCACTACCTTCCAAATAGCTCTTCGTTTAGTTCTCCACAAATTTAAAGCTTATCTTTGGAAACTACCAAGAAAACTATTCCACAAAGTTTTCTCACCGCATAGTTTTAACTTCTGAAATGCTAAAATTGCTTTACTTCTAATTGCCATAATACTTAATAAAGGAAATAGTGCAGATTGATTACAAAACAAATATAGTGGCATCCAATCATGGGCATATTTTTTCTTAAAGCGATATAATCCTTCACAGCGGTAGGGAATCAGATAGCGGCTCCAGGCATAACATCGGTTCAGCCAATGAAAAGAGCGCAAATGTTTAAACGGTACTTCCCCAAGGCTAAGCCATAAAGCATTTTCTTTATAAAGTTTTTGGATAATAAAACTTAAAAGGAAGTCTATGGTTTTTGGAGGGGTTGCTGGATGGCGTAAAAGTTGTTCTACATGCCATCCTTTTTCTGCATTACGAGATAAAGTAACAACGCCGTAAATAGTATGACTTTGCTCTTCCCAAGCAATAAAAGTGCGCAATCCATGGAAATGGGTTTGAAATAAAAAGCGCAAAGGAATCGGGCGCCACTGCAAATAATTATGATAAAACGCATTCAAAGGTTCTTGAAATTCCTCTAAAAAGTGTGTTATTTCTATTGCTTTAAGCGGATGCCGAAGGAGTTGATAACGTTGTTGAGCTTGTAAATACACTATTGCCTCAACACCTGTTTGAATAAAGCGTCCTTTAGGAAAAACTTTTAGTAACCGCTGTAAATGTTCTTTTCGTAATCCCCGTATAATAAAGTTTTGGTCTTTTAAAAACCATTCCCAGAAAGATTGCGTATAGCTATTGATATTGGCACTATAAATCCACTGAACTTTATAGGGTTTCAAGAAGATATACTGAAAAGAAGTTTGTTTTTCAGGAGTGAAGTTCCAGCTTAAGGGTAGTCCATCCAGTTTTTTCATATTTTAGAAAGCAGGGAAAGGCAGTTCGCTTCCTTTGAAACGTTCGCCGTGAATAACATAGCGGGCGAAAATCTGTAATCCACCAAAGTTTTTACTTACTATAGTCGTTTTTGATGTTAACAAATCATAAGCAAAAGCAAAAGCAAAATTATTATGGATTTCAAATCCTAAGTAAGAAACGAAACTATCCTTAGGACGGATAATAGTTCCTGCTAAGACCGCCGCTTTTTCTTTCCCAAACCAAATCCCATGTTCATAAAAAATAAATCGCACAAAGGGGTTGATACTGACCAAGTAAGAATTATTTTGTCGCATATAAATAACGTTTAAGTTTATGTCTAAGGGGGTGCGTGTGTAGAGTCGTGCACCTACAAATCCGGTATATCGCATGGAAATACGTTCGCCTGTTCCTGCAGAGAAAAAGCTCACATAAGGGCGATTGATATGATGCAAAGCAAAACCAATATAAGGATTGAACTCAGGATTTCCTTTGATTTTTCTCGTTCTATAATACATTAGTCCGATAGCAAAATCTAAATTGGTATTAGAGAAGGAGGCAAAGGGTTCACTGGTAGGTAAGGGGAAGCCTTTTCCATCAAATTGGTCTTCAAAGACGTAGCTATTAATATCTATACTGCGGTTTACAACCCCTGCTTGGAATCCTGCTCGTAAGTGGTCGTAGCGAACTTTTTTGCCCAAGGGGGCTTCATAAGCCAATCCCAATTGGACTTCTGTGGTATTGTATCCTGCAGCTCTATCTAAGGCGACAAAGAGCCCTGCTCCACCTTCAAACCAGTCGTTTTCAAGGGTTAAGTTAGCAGAGAACAAAGAAGTAGAATAGTTTTCTATATCGGTCATTTTTCTTGTGCGGTTACTTGCGATCAAAGCGGCTTTACCTTCTGCTAATCCATGAAACATAGGTCCTATGGTTACAGGAACACCAAAGTGTAGGGAATAATTCGGATCTTGCGCCCAGAGCTCAGCAACAACTAAAAGCACAATAAGCCAGCGCATAAACTTTATCTAATTAAAGTCACTCTACCTGTGTAGACGGTTCGTCCTCTACGGGGGTGGTCTATGATACAGCGATAAGTATACGTTCCAGGGTCAAAGGGTTTGCCGTCTTTGGTATAGCCGTCCCAGCCCTCATTGCTATTGGTCTCATAAACCAATTTGCCCCAACGGTCAAAAATCTGCAACACAACCACTTTAACCCTTCCATCGGCAGGCAACGGACGGAAGTAATCATTTAATCCATCGCCATTGGGTGTAAAGGCGGTTGGGAAGTAATACTCTTCATCCAAAATCGTTATGTAGTTCGTCTTTATCTTCAATGCGTTACATCCTACATCATTCTCTACATACAGGGCTATAGTGTAAACCCCAGGGCTACTAAAGCGATGGATAGGGTTTGCCGAAGTATCGGTGTTATTTACTCCGCTTGCAGGGTCACCAAAGTTCCATAAATAACGAACCCCTCCTTGCATTAATGGTGTGAACTGAACTACAGGGTCACTCCATGGACGAACAGTATCGCTTGCAACAAAGTCAGCATTGGGTGCTTCATAAACTTGATAGGTTGCATCATCTCCGCCAACACACCCTTGAGCACTTACACAAAAGACGCTGTAGGTATAACTTCCCACGTTGGACGTCTCTCCAAGTAAAGTATCACCGCTGCCTACATACAATGGATGCGTACTATCAGGAGCACCTAAAGCTAATACCCCCTGCATATCTCCTAAGAACCAGTACTTCTGAACGCAAAAGGTATCATTCAATGTATATAGCTGCTGCACGTTCCCAACACAATTATCATTTGCTACCAATATTGGAGATGGTGTAGGATACACAATCAGGCGAACTCTATCTCGGCTCCAGCATCCATTATTCATTAGGGCTTCTACTGTGTAAACGATACTTTGCGGTGGCGACGCCACAGGATTAGGAATCGTTACAGCGCTCAATCCTGTATCAGGATACCAACGATACTGGGTTGCTCCAGGGGCATTCACCCACAATTGTACGCTATCTCCAAAACACAACGACGTATCAGGACCTGCTGTTATTGGCAGCGACTCCTTAACGTTCAACGTAACAATACGACGCACTTCACAGCGGGCTATTGTATCGCGCCCTATTACAACGTATTGTATTGTATCGCTCGGCACTGCATAAGGATTCGCTATACCCGCATTACTTAAATACGTACTCGGGAACCAAGTATATACATCCATCCCTGTTGCTTGGAAATACACCGTATCTCCAGCACATACTGTTGTGTCTGAAGGGGTTACATTCATATACACGGATTTTACGTAGATGCTATCTGTAAAGCGTATGGTATCGCACACAGCGTTACCTATGCTCCAAGTAATATAGATGATTTTTCCTGTGTCTTGGTTTGCAGGGGTATAGGTTGCGTTCGGGTCTATCAAGGATGAAAAGGTTCCCTGTCCGTTATTTGTGCTCCATACACCTCCTGCTGGTGCAACTACACTGGCATTCAATACCACCTCCTCCCCAGCGCAAGCACTATCTTGTCCTAATGCAAAACTCCCTAACGGCGCTCCATAAACCTCTAACACCTGCGTATATCGCGCTGTATCACACGGACCATTAACAACATTCCACGTCAATAATACATTCCCTACATCAGTTGTGTCAGCCACATACTGGGCATTCGGAGAGAGGCTATCGGGTATAAAGTAGCCGTTACCTGATGTTGTCCAAAATCCTGTACCACTGCTTAGTAGTTGTGCTCCCAAAGGAATTGTTGTATCTAACGCGCATATTGGGGGAACTATCGTAGAAAAGTCTCCCAGTGGCGGTGCATAAACATATAAATCCACTGTATCGCGCAACGTATCGCAACTACCATTGACCATGTTCCATATCAATTGCAACGTCTTACTGGAGTCGGCAATGATGGAAACGTATTTAGAGTTTCCACTTAAAGGCAAAGTGAAGCCTCCGCTACAATTAGGGCAATCCCAGTAACCCTCACCAACGGTTACTGTTGCTCCTAATGGCGACGTCGTGTCTCCAGCACATATCGGTGCTAAAGGTCCTGTGAACGAACCTTGCGGCTTCCTGCTCACATATAAGAAAACTCGTTTGGTATCTGACGGACATATTCCTCCTTCTGCTATCCACCACAATTCTAACCATTGTCCTGCGTCTGCAGCAACGCTCACATATTGGGTTGTGTCTTTGGTCGGGTCTATGAACGAGCCATTGCAATTAGCGCAATCCCAACGCCCAACACCCCGGATAGCTAAACCTATTAAAGTGTCGCTTGTATCCCCCTCGCATACTTCTAAAGGTCCAGTGGTTAATACCTGTCCCTCTGGCTCTTCAACAATGTAAATGTCTTTTGGTATTACTAATGCATTGCAAGTACCTGATGCGTCGGTAATCACCCATTTTAAGGTTACAACGGGTGGGTCGTCTATGCTGGCGCAATAAATCGTGTCGTTGCTTAAGGGATCATAAACAAAACTTCCTAAGCAACCATCGCATTCCCAGTGTCCTACGCCACTGGTCACAGTCGCACCTAAGGGAACAGTGCACAATAGCTCACATAAACTATCAGGAACCGCTGCTGTATCCCATGTGCCGCTTACTGTAGCATTGATAACGTTCAGTGTCTGCATAGAAGTATCGGGAGTACAACCAGGGGCGGTTACAATCCAATAAATTTCAATCGTACTGCCCCCTTCGCTGGCAGAAGATTGATAAACTACTACATTAGTATCATTCCTTGGTAAGAAGCTTCCCACGCCTGTTGTGCTCCAATATCCCGAAACGCCACTGATGATTTGTCCTCGCAATGTATCTGTAGGGCTACCTGCACACACGTCCCCAACAGGCACGAAACTACCCAAAGGCGGTGTGTTCACTACTATGTACACTGTATCGGTGTCCGCTACACAAGTGCCGCTATATACTATCCAGTAAAGTTCTACTACCGCATTCTTATCGCCAGGACCAGGAATATAAACTACTGAAGTATCTGAAACAAAATTTAATCCTCCTGTGCCATTATGGAGCCATACTCCAGTATCTCCTACGATAACCTGTGCCAACAACGTATCTGAAGCAGAAGGATAGCAGAGGGTATCGGATGGGGTTAAAAGGTTTCCTTGTGGACGGGGATAGACTATTAAAGGTTGGGTAATGCTTCGCAATCCGCAAGCTGCGCCAAAGTCTGCATTCCATGTAAGCCAAACCGTATCGGGGTCGTTCACTGAAGAAGCATACGAAGAATTTCCATTTATAGTATCAGGAACAAAACTTCCTAAGCCATTTGAGGTGGTCCAATAGGTGCTTATTGCTCCTGGAGCGCTTGCTCCTAAGGAAGGTGTGGTATCTCCTGCGCATATAGGAGCGGGAGGAGGAAAATCAATGCTTACAGTGGTATTACTGACCGTCAACGTATCTTTATAACGTGCTGTATCACAGCCCGCAGCATAAACGTTCCAGATTAAAATCAAATCTGTACCTGCTTCAGTGGTTGCTGTAACGTATTGGGTGTTTCCATCTAAGCTATCTATGAAGTATCCGCCGTTACAGCCTTGGCAGCTCCAGTAGCCGCCGTCGCCTGAGGTGATGGTTGCTCCTAAGGGGTCTGTGGGCGCCCCTGCACAAATTGGGTTGGGGGTTGCCCCAGCAAAGCTCCCCTGCGGTGGATTGTTTACTATCACCTCCACCTCAGCCGTATCTGACGGACAACGATTCCCCTCTACAATCCACCACACCAACACCGTATCCCCCCCATCTGACAACGAAGACACATAATAGCCAAAGGGATTATAAATATCAGGCTTTATGACCCCAAAACCATTATGTTCCCAATGTCCTATGCCGTTGCCTGAAGAAGCATTCAACGGCGGTGTGGAATCTCCCACGCAAATTGCCAATGACGAAAGTCCTACGGTAGCAACAGGTGTCGCCTCTACGTAAAGCGTGTCTACTAACACCAATGGGTCACAACCGCTTTGAGTTATTGTCCATATTAACGCTATAGCCTGCCCACCATCCAAAGGGGATGGCACATAACGAGTATTACCATCATTCGGGTCCAAGAACGTGCCATTACCTGTTGTGCTCCACGTCCCCGTACCATAAACTGCCACAGCACCTAAAGGCGCCGTCGTATCCAGTACACATACACTATCATCCGCCAAAGTAAACGTACCCCATATCTTTGCACTCTTCACATACACGCTATCTACATATACTGAATCTACACAACTACCATTTTGTACTACCCACCATAAATAAATCCATTTGCCTGCATCGCTTGTGTCGGAATAGTATTGTGCGTCGGGTGCTGTAGAATCAGGATAGAAGTAGCCATTGCCATTAGGGGTTGTCCAATAACCCTGTCCACGTACAACATACCCCCCTAAAGGCACTGTATTACCTCCAGCACAAATACTATCAGGACTTAAATGGACAACACCTCCCTGTGGTGGCAAATCCACCTGAACATGGGCAACCTCCACAACAGGCGGACATACCCCATTGACCACAATCCATAATAAATCTACTAAACCACTATCTGAACTACCCGTAAC
>WFXK01000165.1 GCA_015490695.1 Bacteroidota bacterium
CATTAACATAAGACCTTAAAGTCATTAACTGCTGCTGCGTATTTTGGTACGTATTCCAGTAATTGAGCAGTTTATTTTTTAACATTTGTTCTTTTTGAACAATTTTGTATTGCGTACTTTGGATTTTTAAATTCGTCAATTTTAGTCGTCCTCTTTCTTTCCTAAGAAACAGTGAAGTGTAGAATTCAACGCCCCATTTGTAGTTATTGGGGGAGAAGTTAGCGAACCATTCATTGCCCCAAGGCTCTAATAAAAATTGGTACTTTAGATTAAAGACGGGTTTTAGTTGTTCTTGAATCCAACGCCTTTCTATCTGAGTTTGGTAAAGTTTATTTTTAAAAAGTAGCAGTTCAGGATTTTGTTGGACTAAGGTTGCTGCTTCTTGAATAGGGAATTGTGGGGGGTCTAAGAAAGGGTGGTCAACGGGTTGAGGGATAACGTTTTGTGGTAGCGTAAGTGGGATTTCTCCCCGGTCCCATAAGTAATTGTTCATTTTAACAGAAGCATTTTGGTAATTTAATTGGGCTTTTTGCAGAGCAATTTGCCGACTTTGAACCTGCAACTGGGCTTCTAAGGTGTCCATAGCAGAGTGATACCCTTGGAAAAATCCTTCTTTGACTGCTAAAAAACGCTGAAGAGCCGTTTGATAAGCTTGCTCTCGTATACGCAATATATGATAAGCCTGAAACCATTCCCCATAAACTTGTGCTGCTTCCCATAAAAGGTCATTTAATAATTTCCTTCGTTCTATTTCCGTATAGCGTTGCATTAAAAAGGCTTTTCTTAAAAAAGTTCTACGTTGGTCTGTAATGAGTCCTCTTCCTAAGGTGATTCGTAATCCAGAAAACATCAATCCGCTTTTAGGAACCGTATACTCAGGATTTAAGTAAACCCCTTTATTTCTTTCAATACCTGCATTCCATTCTATACCGAGATACGTTGGGATTTTAACTTGGATTTGTTGGTGATTGAAATATTCTTTGCCTTCATAGAATTTGGTTGAGAGATTAGAAAGGATTTTAGGGTCAAAAGCACCGCGGTAATAAGTAATGTAGGCTTGTCCTTCTTTTATTTTTAATTCTGCCGCTTGTGCCATAGGATGATGATAACGGACCTTTTGTAAAAAGGATTTAAAGGTGAGCACGCTATCTTGTTCTTGCGAAAAAGTAAGTAGTCCTATACTAAAAGCCAGAGCAAAGGGAAGCACCACTTTCATTTTTTCTTTTCTGTTTTTTGAAGAGCAGGGTTATCTTTATAGAAGTCAGGGGGAAAGCCGTTAAATTGTCGCCATAGTTCATACCATATAGGCACGACGTTTAACAAAAGGATGTTTCGTGCACCGCTACCGGGTCTTAAAGCATCGGGCCATGGATAGGCGTCAGGGTCTTGCGCTACTAAAACCCGATATTTCCCATTAGGACTAATGTTTCGGTCTATAGCAAAAACAACGCCTTTATAAGTACCATAGCTAAGATTGGGCCAACCAGAAAACACAATGGCGGGCCAACCATCAAATTGAATAAGCACCTTCTGCCCTTTTTTAATTAAAGGT
This sequence comes from Bacteroidota bacterium, assembly GCA_015490695.1. Classification (GTDB taxonomy): domain Bacteria; phylum Bacteroidota; class Bacteroidia; order SpSt-205; family S141-50; genus S141-50. The sequence goes on from WFXK01000165.1 coordinate 1,553, forward strand.
AAATCTAAAGGCTTGACATACATTTCTACAGCCAATTCATATTTTGCAGGCACAATCGTTAATAGCTGCTCTCCTTCTTTTACGATTTCACCAATTCCTGCTTTAAGCGCTTTTGTAACATAGCCGTCTTGCGGTGCAACAACCGCATGCATCTGCCTACGAATTGTGTAGTTAGTTAACACATTTTCCAATTTTGCAATCTCTGCTCGGGTTTTATAAAGCGTAGATAACGTCGCATTTTTATCCGATTGAACTTTAGCGATTTTAGTAGTATAATCCATTTCAATGGTGTTGAGTTCAATTTGTGCATTTTGTAGTTCGTTTTGCGACACCCATAGTTGGTTACGGGCTTCTATGAGCGAGGCATAAGCTTTTTGCATGGTTTGTCTTCGTTTCTCTAAGGCAATCAAAGGACGTAACCCTTGTTCATAGAGTTTGACCATACGCTCATATTGCGCTTTTGCGATTTGATAAGCGATTTGTGCTGCTTCTACCTTAGCGCTGTCGCTTTGAACCTTAAAACGCTTTTGTTGAACTTTGTTCCTTGCTTGACGTAATTTTAAAAACATGCTATTGTTCAGCGCTTGAAGCATGCTGTCCAAAGCATTAATCTTTTGTAAATAAAAGTTCAGCGCTTTTCTTTTGGCTTGTAATTGTGCTTGGGTTCGTTGGATGAGATTAGCATCTAAGTATTGGGTTTTGATTTCTGACAATAGTAACAGCGTGTCCCCCCTATGGACAAAATCGCCTTCTTTCACCAACCACTTTTCTATGCGTGCTGGGATAGGGGCTTGAACCACTTGCGGACGCTGCTGTGGAACAAGAGCGGTCAAATACCCTCGCGTCTGAATATTTTGCGTCCATGGCAAAAACATGACTAAAATACAGAAGATTAAAAGTCCATAAATGAAACGTCGTAGCGTCGTTGTAGAGGTTTTGCTTTCTACGCCATGGTAATGGGGCCAACGATGCTCTAACACCGTTATCGGCTTACGGGAAATCCCCAACATAGCCTTAATGAATATAATCGTCTAAAATACTTTCTAATTCTTTATACGTCCCTTGGGCAATTACGGTTCCTTTATCTAAAATAATGATTTTATCAGCTTTGCGTGCTAAATAAGCGTTATAAGAAGCACAAATAAGGGTCCATGGACGCTCCTTCGCCATTAAAAAATCTATGATTTTTCTGAAAGACTCAGGAGGTAGATGCTCTAAGGGATTATCCAAAACCAATAATTTCGGTTTATGAACAATACTTCGGGCTATCATAATCTTTAAAATTGCGCTTTCGGACAGCCGCTGCTCCTGAGGAAAAAGCCTTGTATAATACCCATCGGGCAGAGAACGAATAAATTCCTTTAAGCCAACATTTTCTACAGCCCATTCTACATCTTCCAAAGTAATCCCCTCTCGGTTCATAGTGATATTTTCTAAAATAGTTCCTTCAAAAGGGATGTCTTTGACCATAAAATCTCCTGTAATAGAACGGATTTCTTTGATTTCCAGACTTCTTACCGATTGTCCATTGTATAAGATATTGCCTTCAAATTCGTAGAATAGTCCTGCGATGATTCTAAGTAGGGTTGTTTTTCCAGAGCGTTCGCTACCTGTAATCATTACTTTTTCCCCTGGTTCTACAGAGAAAGAAACACCTTGTAAAGCGGGCATAGACATGCCCGGATAAGTGAAATGAATATCTTTTACCTCTACACTCAGTCCCTGTTTTAATTGTTTTCCGTTTAATCGGAGCGTACGGCGGTTCTCAGGTTCTAAAGGTAAATCCGTTACAAATCCAATTTTTTCTAATGCTGTCAAAATCGCATAAATGCTTTCTAAACTGAATAAAAGTTTTTCAGCATTCCCCATAATAAGCAATACAACGACTTCAGAAGCAACAAACTGACCAATATTCATTTGTTGTTCCATGACCAATAAACCGCCAATGATAAGCAACCCTGCAACAATAAGGATTTTGAAAAGGATAATAATGATAGATTGCCATACTAAAACTTTAAATCGTTGTTCTCGGGCATTGGTGTAAAGTCCTATGAGTTTATCCGTTTTTTCCAAGGGCAAATCGGTTTCTCCTGCTAATTTTAATGCCATATAAGCATGGGCAATTTCTTCTAACCACGCTGCTGTGCGATATTTGTA
>WFXK01000166.1 GCA_015490695.1 Bacteroidota bacterium
GTAGGGCGGACGTCCAATTGGGGGTCTATGGGGAATTTTCTTCCTCGCCACCGCCCCGCTATTACCCTCATGTAGCGTACGTAAACAAATGCAGAAAATCGGCAGGATGCAACCCCGCTTTTGCTAAGGATTCGTTATGTAACTTTTGAAATAATTTATAAACCGCTTGTTGAACAGGTGCCGCCTTCGTATATTGACGCAAAACTACTTGCTTAATCCTTTTCTTATGCTCATGAATCCCCGTAACATAAGTAAACGTATCGCCTTGAGCAATCTCTAAACGATGATGCATCTCATAAAGATAATAAATCAAGTCCTCTACACCCGCTATCGGATATTGATTCGCTAATAAAAGTTGATTTCCCTCAAACAATGTAAAAAAGCACCATTGAAACACAACATGAACATGCAAAAGATAAAAAGCTTGCTTTTGTTTTATGCGTTGACGAATCATTGCAGCATTACGAACCACATGATACAAAGCAGGCACAACTTCTACCTTTTTAAAATAAAATTCTGCTCGGTTCTTTAATAACTTCGGTACAGCACTCACTAATACGGATTCAGGTTGTTGAAGCTCATGTTCATAGAAAACATCTTGTTCAGGATAAAGCGTAATAACAGGTTCTAAAAATTGTTGTGCTTGTCCTTGTTGGTAAAACGCTTTAGGAACTAAACTCCAGCGGGGTTCTAAAATAACAAGGTGGTGGCTTTTGCATTTCCCTGCTTGCTGGGTTATCCATTCCTTCCCTTCAGAAAAGAGCTCATGAAAACCATCTATAGCGGAACGTTTGGTATCTATATAAAAACGTTGAAAAAACAAGCATTGTCGTTGGTCATTAAACAGGGCGACTGTTAAGATTCTATCGGAAAAAGTGGTGTAAAAGTGCAAAGAAGCCGTATTGGACTTGTCTAATTGCTCCGATTCGTAATGAATCTGTATTTCTTTAGTCGTCATAGGTTTATTTATTTACAGCCGCTAAATTAAAAGGATTTTTTTACAACCCCTGCAGAAGTGCTTTAAGTTTTCCACTGCTTTGCTATGATACGGGTTTCTTTATCGGTTTGTTGTAAGGTTTCTATATCGCACTGTTGTTCATAAGGCACATGATTTAAGCAATATTCTATGAGGCGATAAATGTCTAAGAAGGTGATTTCTTCTTTTAGGAAGCGTTCTACGGCGATTTCATTAGCGGCGTTTAATATACAGGGGTAGTTTCCACCTCGTTCAAGGGCTTCATAAGCGTAGTTTAAGGAAGGGAAGCGTTCTAAATCGGGGGGTTCAAAGGTTAAAGCGCCATTAAAGACGTAGCGAGGCAATTGATTGGGGAGCCGTACTGCCATGCCCAGTGCGTATTGAATAGGAACACGCATGTCGGGGAGCCCTAATTGTGCCTTGATGCTGCCATCACAGAAATAAACTAAGGAATGCACAATAGACTGCGGATGAATCACCACTTCAATCCGATGGGCAGGAATATCAAAAAGCCAATACGCCTCAATCACTTCTAAAGCTTTATTCATTAACGTTGCAGAGTCTACCGTGATTTTCGCTCCCATTTGCCAATTGGGATGTTGTAACGCCTGTTGCACAGTAACCTTTTTAAGCGCTTCCTTAGAAAAGGTTCTAAAGGGACCACCCGAAGCAGTTAAAACCAATTTCTCTACAGTCGCTTTATCTTCTCCAACCAAACATTGATAAATCGCTGAATGTTCTGAGTCTACAGGCAACAAAGGAACTTGATAATGCTGTAGATACTCTTTAACCAACGCACCGGCAACGACTAAAACTTCCTTATTTGCTAAAGCAATCGCTTTTTTTTGTTGAATAGCATAAAGTGTTGGCAGCACTCCAGCAAAACCTACTAATGCAACTAAAATCAAGTCTATTTTGGAAGATGCAATGGCTTTTCTGAGTCCCTCTTCACCAAAAAGTACTTCAATAGCATGCGCACTTAGCGTTTCTTTAACAGTTTCATAAGCCTTCTTATCAGTAAGCACAACTTTTTCAGGTTGGAATTGTAATGCTTGTTGGATGAGTAACTCAGCGTTTTTATGGGCTGTAAGAAAACCCACTTTAAAACGCTCGGGATGCATGGCAATAATTTCCAGGGCTTGCTGTCCAATGGAGCCCGTTGCCCCTAAAATCCCTATGTAGCGATGCAAGTCTTATACAAAAGGAAGTTGCGATGCTGAGTCTTCAGATGGCAAATAAGCCAATAAGGTCTTTCCTCCTCGGGTGCGTTGATGTAAACGAACCGCAATTTTACACTCTAAAGGGACAAAAATATCCATTCGTGAACCAAATTTTATGAATCCAATCTCCTGTCCCTGGTTGATTTGGTCTCCTGGACGAACATAACATTTAATTCTTTTTGCGATTTTCCCAGCGATTTGTTTGAAAGCAACTTGTAAATAGGGGTTTTTTACTACGATAAAAGTATGTTCGTTTTTTTCTGAGGATTTTGGATGCCATGCTACATAATAGCGTCCTGGGTTGTAATCACAACGAACGACTTCTCCTGCAATAGGACTTCGGTTTACATGGACATTAAGCGGAGACATGAAAATACTAATTTGCCACATTTCCCTTTTGAAGTGGCGGGGTTCATAAACCTTTTCTAAGGCGACGACTTTTCCATCACACGGAGCAATTACCGTGGTTTGCTCCTGACTCTCAGGACGACGGGGATTACGAAAAAAATTCAAAATAAGAAAAAGTAAGGAGATACCTAAGGCTGTAGCAAAGTATCCAAGCCATTGATATGAAGTGTTTCGCACTGTGAGCCACAACATATAACAAAACGCCCCAATCCCTATGGTGCTAAAGGCAACAAAGCGATACCCTTCTCTATGCATTCTATAAACTATCATGGTTATTTAACTTTGACCGCTGCAAAGCTATCAAAATTTTAACTTTGTACAACGATGGAAGCTTTTATCAAAAGACTATTGTTGTGGGTAAATACCCAAGAGCCTTGGCTACAACGCCGTTTACAATTTATGAACGCTTTGTTTGTAGTAAATTTGATTGTATTTCTCATTTTGCTCATTGGCGCATGGAATTTTGTTATACAAACTCCTTTGTTAATTAGCGTTATTTTAATTAGTGCTATTTTAAATGGTCTTTCGCTCTTTTTTGAATTCAAAAATGCGCTGCTAACTGCAAGGGTTTTAGTTTTTTTTCAAATCTTAGGTACAACGCTCACTTACCTTTGTTGGGGAAAACCTTTCAGTAGTAACGCTCTGGCACTTTTAGTGCTAAACTTTATGCTAATAGAATTGTTATTTACCCCTAAGGAACATACCATTAAATTACTTGGTATTGTTTCGGTGTTTTTAGGATTACTCCTTTATATTTTATTCCCTTCTAAG
>WFXK01000167.1 GCA_015490695.1 Bacteroidota bacterium
ATAAAATACCTTGTAAGGATTATTTATATTGGCATTACAACATTCGTCCTTATAAGGGGTTACAATTATCTTCTAACCGTTTTTTGATGGTCAATCCTGTACGTTGCAATGCAGGGATGTTTTTGCAAGTTTTATGGTTGGATACTTTATTAACGCTTCATAGAGAGCGTTTTTATCCTCTTACGGGAGCGATAGACGCTTCTTTGGTGGAAGTGATGAGACAAGATAGCGCATTGCTTCATATTGCTTTGTTAGAAGAGCATTCAACGGGGATTTATTTTCGTATCGTAGCGTTAGATACTGCCGGGATTGTTACGGGTTCAAAAGGATTTGCTTTACAATACAATAGTTGTCCGTTTGGGTTTTATCAAGGGGTTTATACTGGGGAGATTATAGGGGTATTTGAGCGTCAGTGTTATGTGGTTTCTGCGGCACCTTGTGAAAGTCGTTTTGCATGGGGTTCTGTAACAAACACAGGGCAATTCCGTTGGCAACATACATGGCTACCATCACAAGGGATTATAGGTAGTGGTATTCATGCATTAGTCCCTTATCAAAGTGGTTATATAGGGGTATTTGGTGGTAGTCAAGGCTGTGGTTGGGTCTACTACGACTCTTTAATGATGCCGCAAAAGTGGATGAAACTTCCTTTTAGCGTACATGAACAAAATTTATTTTGTGCAACTTGTTCACAAGGACAACTATATGGCATCACGGCGTTAAAAGATAGTGCTTTGTTATTGTATGGTTATACACCTTATTTAAATAATGACGGTGCTGATGTGTTATTGATAAGGCTTAAAGATAGTAGTAAGCAGTGGATTAGAATAGTGGGAACAGAGTGGATAGATGTTCCTTATATTGCTATTGAGGGAGAAGACTCCAGTTTATGGATTGGAGGTACTCAGACACCAAGCAGCGATTCCCTTTATTATAGAGGTTGGCTAATGAAAGTAGACCGAGATGGCAAAGTAGAATGGATGCGCATGTTTCCTATGCTACAAGTGATTACGTTTATAGGTGTTTATGGTCAGGACAAGTTGTTGTTAGGGGGAATTAATCAACAGGGCTTTTTAACCTTGCTTACTATGGATATTTGGGGGAATAGCTGCAGTGGTTGTGGTTCTTTTCCGTTATCTATTCATAGTTTATCACCAAAATGGTTTTTTGTTGAAGGGGCATCGTCGGTATGGGAACAAGATACGCTTCAAGCAATTATGCCTGGAACATCTGTGAACGTGTCTACTGCGAACTATAATACGCTTATACAAGATGCTTGTCCGTAGTGTTTTCTTTTTGGGCGTCGTTGTTGTAGGATTGTCGCAGTCTTCATGGGCGCCCGTAGGTACCGTGTGGCAGTACGACATCTTAGGTAGCGAACCTTTGGATAAAAGTTGTTATAGTAGCGTTATTACTATGGAAGTCATTTCCGATACGCTTATTCAAGGAAAAGTATGTAGAGTAGTGAAGGAAGTACATCCAAAAACGGGTTTTGAGCGCTATCATTACCTTTATGAGGCGAATAATCGTATTTACTATTACGATAGTACGCAATGGAATTTTATTCTGCTGTATGATTTCAATGTTGGGATAGATAGTTTTTGGTTACGTGGAGGTGATACAGTGTGGGTAGGTTGGATAGATACCTTGTGGATGTTTGGCAACCCCTTAAAGCGTTTTTGGGTTTATGAGGATTCTCCTGTGGATTCTGCCTTTCAGAATCCTATTGTAGAGGGTTTAGGAAGTTGGTTGTACTTTTTCCCAGTGAATCGTTATGTGAGTGGGTGTTATGATAGGATAGCCTACAAGGGTTTACGCTGTTATTATGAGCCTAATGGTAGTACATGGGGTAGTTGTATTCAAGTAAAGCAGCAATTTCGTCAGGTAGGGGCTTGGCGTGTTTATCCTACGGTGTTTGAAGAGGGCGTATGGATTGAATCGCCTTTTAAGAAAATAGGGGAGGTTCGGGTATATGATGTTTTGGGAAGGGTTGTTTTCACCAGTGAAGGAGACATTTCGCCGCTTTATTTGCCACTGAACTCATTGCCTAAAGGAGTATACATTTTACACACAGAGCAGGGATTGAGAACTAAGATTGTTAAAATACAATAAGAAAGGGAGATGGTCGTATTGCGTAGTAATTCATGTAGTAGTTGTGTAAGTGATAGCAAAGTTTCTTTTGAAAGTGCGATGTATTAATGATAGGCTCAATAAGACAAAGTTCGTGTATTGTTGAGATAGGGGTTTAATGTGTTTACAACCCTCCGAAGGTGAAGATTAATATGGGACGTTTTTATAGTGTATAGTGCTTCATAGTGAGAATGTTAGGTCGTTGGGGTTTTGATGGGGATAGATGGGAGATAGATTTTCGTCGTTGTGCACGAGGGATATATTTTCTTGGTGTGTGGCGTGGAGGGGTGTTTGTAAAGCGTTTGGCAGTAGTGTGGTGATGGGGGATTTTTGGTAGCGGTGTGGAGGATGTTGCGTCACGCTGAGCGAACGCAAGGCATCTCTTTTTTAGGAAACTCTGGAAACCACAAAAGTTACCTTTAGTTTCCCAAAAAAAGCACCCGAGAAACAATCCGCACTGAGATTCCTCGCTAACGCTCGGAATGACGCACACAAACGCAATAGACGCACATAACCCAAACACAAGTAACGACGATACTGTAAACTACTACGCAAAAACTCAACAACGCCCAAACTTCCTGCAGGGCAGGCGGTTGTAGTGTCATGCCAAGCATAGCCGAGGCATCTAAAAAGTAAATCATCTAACCTATCTATTCCAAAACGTACTTACTTGAGTTTATACATACCAAATCCTATCAACAAACTCTACTTATACTTGTTATTAACTTATAAACATGCATTTTCATTGATCTACATAGCATTTTAAT
>WFXK01000168.1 GCA_015490695.1 Bacteroidota bacterium
GTAATGGGGGTTGTGGCTAAAGCCACCTTTGATTATCTAAGTCATTTCTTAGAAGAAAATCCTAAGATTGCAAAAATTATTTTAGAAAAGATTTTACAAAATGCTGAAGCTCGTATTGCTGCACAGACAGCAAGAGAAAAGGTCTTTCGTAAAACTTCATTAAAGTACAGTGGCGGACTACCTGGGAAGTTAGCCGATTGCATAAGCCGTAACCCAGAAGAGTGTGAATTGTTTTTAGTAGAGGGCGATTCGGCAGGTGGAACCGCTAAACAAGGAAGAGATAGACAATTCCAAGCGATTTTGCCTTTACGTGGTAAAGTACTCAATGTAGAGAAAGCCTCTCCTGATAAAATCTACGAAAACAAAGAGATTACCAACATCATTACTGCCTTGGGCGTAAAACAACCAGGACCTGAAGCCGATATAGAAGGGCTTCGTTATCATAAAATCATCATCATGACCGATGCTGACGTAGATGGAAGCCATATCAGAACCTTGTTATTAACTTTTTTCTTCCGTTATTTGCGTCCTATTATAGAACAGGGTTATCTTTACATTGCTTTGCCACCACTTTATTTAGTAAAAAAAGGTAAAGAGCATCGTTATTGTTGGAATGAGAAGGAGTTAGAGCAAGCCATTCAGGAATTAGCTCAAGGGAATGAATCTAAGGTTACTATTCAACGTTATAAGGGTTTAGGTGAAATGAACGCTGAACAATTATGGGAAACAACAATGAACCCAGCAACCCGAACCCTGCATCAAGTTACGATTGAAAACGCTGCTGAAGCCGATTACATCTTTTCTATCCTCATGGGTGATGATACAAAAGCACGAAGAACCTTTATAGAACAAAACGCCAAATACGCTAATATAGATGTCTGAAAAATCTTCATTATGGAGCTATGTACTAAGTAGGGACTTTTGGCTGTTAAACCTTTATTTATTCCTTTTTGGTATCTTGATAGTATGGGGATTTGTTTCGTTAATCATGCCCGTTTTAACTCGGCAAGGAGAAGCTTATCCAATTCCTAAGGTTGTAGGAAAACATTATAGGAAAGCGATTGCCATCATAGAAAAAGCGGGATTTACATGGGCTATTGATTCGGTAAGCTATTCTATTCGTTATGCTCCGGGAGAAGTCATCGCCCAAGACCCTTTGCCATGGCGTATTTATAAAGGATGTGGAAAACGCGACTGCGATTTATGTAGAAATAACCAATGTTATCAACGTTACAAAGCCAAGTTGGGCCGAACGATTTATTTAAAAGTAAATAAAACAGTTCCTGATAGTGTACAAATTCCACCTTATAGTGTTACTGTCTACGCCGAAGATTACAAACCGCTATTAGAAGCTTTAGAATTAGAGGTGATTGTAGATACTATTTACGATGCGCTATTATCAGAAGAAGAAATTGGTAAAGTTTCCCAGGTGTTGTTGTTACCTCAAGAGAAGCTTTTACAAGACGGCGCTTACGTGCCAAGGGGTAGTAGAATACTGCTAAAAGTGTTGGGGGCAAAAAAAGATACTATTGATGTGCAATGAATGTTTTGAGAGAATAGTTCGTCAAACTTGCTAATTTTTAATTTTGCGCTTTGTATGCTTAGGATAGGTTTCCATACTTTTGGATGCAAATTAAATTTTACAGAAACGGCACAAATGATGCGTCAGGTTCAACAGGCAGGTTGGTCTTTAACCCAAGACCTTTATCAAGCCGACGTGGTAGTAGTTAATACTTGCACTGTAACAGAAGAGGCTAATAAAAAATGCCATAAATGGCTAAGACAACTTACAAGGCGTAACCCTAAGGTAAAAGTTGTTTTAACAGGCTGTTATGCTCAGACCAAAGCAGCTTCGTTGTTATCTCTTCCTAATGTGATAGGGGTATTAGGGCAGAAAGAAAAATTTCAAATTACTCATTTTCTCAATGAATGGGAGCGCCAAAAGAACTTTTTTACTCATTGTAGTGAGGAATTAGATACCTTTTTATTATCCTATAGTAGGGAAGAGCGCACACGCGTATTTTTTAAATTACAAGATGGTTGTGATTATCGTTGTAGTTTTTGTACGATTCCTTTAGTGCGAGGACGTAGTCGGAGTGCTTCTCCTCAGGAGGTTCTAAAACAGCTACAACGATTAGAAGAGGAAGGAGTCAAAGAAGTAGTATTTACAGGCATCAATTTAGGGGATTATCGTTATGGCGATTGGCGTCTTGTAGATTTATTGCAATTTATTTTAGAACGGGTTCAAATTCCTCGGTTTCGTCTCTCCAGCATAGAGGTAAATTTGTTTTCTGATTCGCTTATTGCGTTTATAGCACAGCATCATCGCATTATGCCCCACTTTCATATTCCTTTACAAAGTGGAAGCGATAATATCTTAAAACGAATGCGCAGGCGTTATTTGACTTCCTTTTATAAAGAGCGGATAAAAGAAATCCGTAGTGCTATTCCTGATGTGTGTATAGGAGTAGATGTTATTGTAGGTTTTCCAACAGAGACTCAAGAGGATTTTGAAGCAACTTATTGCTTTTTAGAGGATTTAGCTCCAGCATATTTACATGTGTTTCCTTATTCAGAGCGGGCAAATACGCCAGCTATACAACTAAAACCCATAGTACCTTGGCAAGAACGAAAACAAAGAGCCCAACAACTAAGAAAGCTTTCGCAGCAGTTACGCCAAAATTACTATAAACGCTTCCAAAATCAAATCCGATCTGCGCTTATTGAACAAACGCCTAAGGGCGGATTCCTATATGGTTATACTGATAATTACTTAAGAGTTCGGTTGCCTTATCATCCTCAACTTAAAGGTGCTTTAATAAAAGTCCGCTTAGAACAATTACATTTGTCTCAGCCTTTATTTGACGTAATACCTATTTTATGAAACCTTATTGGCGAGGCGCCCTGTTAAGTATTATTAGCATTGGCATCTGTGAAATCTTAATCCATCAAATCTTCTATCAAAGTGGTTATATTTTTTCTACCTGGTCAGGTTACGTTATCTTTATTGTTATGCTGTTTGTGTATTTAATTGTTATGGCAACGTTGATATTGGTGTACAAACGTTGGGTAGACTATCCCTTAGATGCTGCAAAAATCTTCTTTTATTGCTCTACATGGTTAATTTTAGCAAGGGTTTCTTTAACGACTTACGATTATTTCTTCCATAATTACCAAGCTCCCACCTTTTATTATGATTATGCCGTCTACATCTTAAAGGTTTTTCCTCGTTTTGCTAAAGAGCGAGGCTACACAAAAGAAGAGATTCAAACACAAATAAAACGATTAAAACAACAAGTAGAAGCAGCGAAACAATTTGATAGCTCTTTTCTCTCTTTACTGTGGATGCGTTTCCGAAGTAGTTTAATCCCTGCAACTGTTATTGGGGTTATTCTTGGAATGCTTTTAAGAGACCCGTTAGTTTTAGGAAACACTTCTTAAAAGCTTTGTTAAAAAACACATTGTACTGGTGCGTGTACAAAGTGGTTATTTTGATTTGAAACTGAAGATTCTTATTCTTGTTTTGACTTTGTTTAGTTAAATAAGTAATTATATTTTTGCAGTGCTATGCGTAGGCTAATTGTTATAGGTTTTTGGTTTATGGTGGTAATAGGTTTTGCTCAGGGGAGTAAACGTTCCTATAAGCAGATGCAAAAAGCCATTAAAGAGGCGAAGGAATATATTGCTGTTAATCGTCTTGAACAAGCGCTGCAGTTGTTAAAGCCCTATTTGAAAGAATACCCTACCCATCCGCAGTTAAATTACTTAGTTGGTTTTTGTCATTTTGCTTTGGGACATCATGAAGAGGCGCTAATTCATTTAGAACGAGCTTATAAAGCCCCTTCTAAACAAGGCATTGATATAAGCGATTTACAATGGTGGTATGCCCGAAGTTTATTACTTAATGAAAAACCTCAACAAGCTCTAAAAGTCTTTCAACAATATAAGAAGGAGCAAGAAGATAAAAAACAACAAGCAATTGTACAACGAAATTACAAAGATACTGCTCGTTATGCGCGCCGTATCCAGCAAGCAACCCTTTATATCCATTATTGTCAAAATGCTATTCATTATTTAGCCAATCCTGTCAATGTAGAAATTCGCAATCTTGGTCCTATGATTAATTCCCGTTATCCCGACTTTGGTCCTGTTATTACAGCAGATGAAAGTCAAATCTTTTTTACATCTAGACGTCCTGGGAGTTTAGGCGAGATAGCAGCAGATGGTTTTTATCCTGAAGACATTTATACCGCTTATCGGGATGAAAATGGGAAATGGCAAAAAGCAGAGAATATTGGAAAGCCTATTAATACTGAGGAGCACGATGCAACGATTGCTTTGAGTGCAGATGGCAGGATGCTATTTATTTATAAAGCCCAGAACAATGGAGATATCTTTTTTTCGGAACGTCGGGGAGGACAATGGAGCAAACCTGTGAACTTAAATCAATTGAGCAGTGATAACACGATTAACACTTGGGCATGGGAACCATCGGTCTGTATCAGTGCTGATGGTAAAGAACTCTTTTTTGTAAGCGACCGTTTAGATAGAAAAACAAAAAAACGCCATAGAGATATATTTC
>WFXK01000169.1 GCA_015490695.1 Bacteroidota bacterium
GAGAAATACACAGAACTCCAAATCAAATTAGAGAAACAGATTGCAGAACAACAAGCGAAATTAAAATCCATAGCGACTGCATTAGAACAAAAGGAACAAATGCTACAGGAACAACAACGTTCCTTAGAAGAAGAGCACAAACGTCTTGAAGCGTTTCAAGAAACCTTAAAACAACAAGCGGAACAATTAGAACAACGTTTAGCAGCTATAGAACAACTACGTCACGAAGAGATTGCGGCATTAGAAAAGGTCGCTGGTATATCGGCACAAGAAGCACGAAAAGATTTAATAGAAAAAATGAAACAAGAGGCACGCACCCGAGCCATGCGTGAAGGACAACGCCTTTTAGAAGAGAGCAAAATGAAAGCAGCACAAGAAGCACAAAAAATCTTAACAAACGTCATTCAAAGGACCTCTCTCAGCCATCACTACGAAAGCATGGTTACTGTGATTAAGTTAGATGATGATATGAAAGGAAGAATTATTGGAAAAGAAGGACGAAACATTCGTGTATTTGAAAGTCTGACAGGCTGCGAAATCATTATAGATGATACGCCCAACACCATAACTGTCTCATGCCATGATGCTTATCGCCGCGCTATCGCCACCTTAGCATTAAAAAAACTTATAGCAGATGGCAGAATCCATCCTGCTCGTATTGAAGAAATTGTAGAAAAAGTTAAAGAGGAATTAGATAAAGAAGTTCAACAAGTCGGAGAACGCACTGTGATAGAGTTAGGTATTCATGGATTACACCCTGAACTGATTAAAATGGTAGGAAAAATGAAATATCGTTATTCTTATGGTCAAAATCTGTTGCATCACTCTAAGGAAGTAGCGATTTTATGCGGATTATTAGCAGCCGAATTAGGTTTAGATGTTAAAGCGGCAAAACGTGCAGGATTATTACACGATATTGGGAAGTTAATAGCGACCAATGAACACGCCTTAGTAGGAATGCGTTTAGCAGAACAATATGGAGAGTCTCCCGAAGTTTGCAATGCTATTGGTGCCCATCATGAAGAGATAGAAAAGACGTGTTTGATTGCTTACATTGTTCAAGCAGCCGATGCCATCAGTGGTGCCCGTCCAGGTGCCCGCAGAGAAATGTACGAACGCTATATCCAACGACTTAAAGACTTAGAAAACATTGCTTTGACCTTCCAAGGTGTTACTAAAGCCTATGCTATACAAGGCGGAAGAGAACTACGAGTGCTCGTAGATAGCGAACAAATCAACGACCAACAAACCGAACAAATGGCTTTAGAAATCGCAAAAAAAATTGAAGAGCAATTAGTCTATCCAGGACAAATTCAAGTAACGGTCATTCGAGAAAAGCGTGGTAGTGCCGTGGCTTGTTAAAACCCTGCTGGTCATACCTCCATGGCTACAAAAAAAATACCCTCAACTGCAATGGCGTATCCCAACAAAAAAGAAAATCCTTTTTCTAACTTTTGACGATGGTCCTTGCCCAGAACATACCCCCTTCGTTCTACATTTATTACGTGCCTACCAAGCCAAAGCAACCTTTTTCCTCGTAGGAAAACAAATAGAAAAGTACCCTGATTTAGTTCGTCTAATCCTTCAAAACGGACACGCGATTGGTAATCATACCTATAGCCATAAAGATGCATGGCGAACCCCATTAAAAACCTATTTAAACGAGGTCTTTATTACCGAAACGCTTCTTAAACCCTTTTTACCCAAACAATACCCCTTATTGTTTCGTCCACCCTACGGACACTGGAAAAAAACTTTAATCTGTTCCTTAAAAGACCGCTATCAAATCGTTTTATGGGAAGTCTTAGCAGGGGACTTTGCTAAAAAGCTCTCTTTAACCCAATGCTTAAAAATCCTTCTTCAGTATACCCGTCCTGGCTCTATTGTAGTCTTTCACGACAGTATCCGCCACGGTAATAGAATGCGTTATTTACTTAGCAACGCCATACAACATTGGAGTCAACAAGGCTATCGTTTCTGTTCGCTATGGAATGGCTATTAAGTTTTTTCTTTTTAGGTTTCGGATTATGCTACTATGCCCTTTTAAGGAGTTTGAAATCAAAAGCAAGAACCCTTAGCCCTCCTCTAAAAAAAGAACCTTTTGTTTCTATTTTAGTTCCTGTACGCAATGAAGCGGCTCATATTGAACGATTGCTCATGGGTTTAACACAACAAACCTATCGTAATTATGAAATCTTAATTGGAGACGATAATTCAGAAGATACAACAGGGAAATTGGTTCAACAATGGCAACAACGCTATCCGAAAAAGATTCGCTATTTTTTAATAAAAGGTAATCCTTACGCCAAACAAGGAGTTTTAAGCTATTTAACCCGACAAGCCCAAGGGGCGTATTATCTTATTACCGATGCCGACGTAATAGTCCCTCCTACTTGGCTCACCTGTTTAATCCGCCGACTACAAACTTGTCATTTAGTGACCCATCCTACCTTTATACGTCATCATGATTTTTTTTCTGCTTTACAATACGAAGAATGGTTAGATGGCTTTGTTTGGAGCATTGGCATGGAGGGATTAAAGCTTCCTATAACGGCAATTGGCAACAATTTGGGTGTAGAAGCTAAAGCCTATTGGAAGACAGGTGGTTATAGTGCATTACCTTTTAGCATTGTAGAAGATTATTTGCTTTATCAGACGTTTTTACATCATGGTTTTTGTGTTCAGTGGTTTTTAGACAGGCGGGCACTTGCGTGGACTGAAGCCATGCCCGATTGGAAAAGCCTCTTAGAACAACGGCTTCGCTGGAGCAAAGGAGGTATGAAAGGCGTAAAATACATTCATGGCATGGTCATTATTAACGCTTTATGGTTGCCTGCTTTGCTATTAACGCTCTTTTTCGGCTTTTGGAAAGCCTTCGCCTTAGCCCTATGGAGTTGGGGATTGAAACTACGAACTTTACGATGGTTAGAAGCCTACTTTCGTGCTCCATCAACTTCGTGGTGGGTGTTATTATGTTATCC
>WFXK01000170.1 GCA_015490695.1 Bacteroidota bacterium
GTCTACACTCCTACGATAACCCACTACTTCCCAACCCCAGGAACCTATTTCGTCACCTTGACCGTCTATAGTGGAAGTTGTGCCGATTCTAAAGCAAAACCGGTGATTGTAGTAGATTCTATCAAAGCTGAGTTCATTATGACCGATACGGTGATTTGTGCCGGCGATTCGGTTAGCTTTATGGACCTATCTCAAGGCGCTCCTAATTGGTGGATTTGGAACTTAGGAAATGGAACTGCAACAACTCAAAACGTCTTGAACCATCCTTATCCTACTCCAGGTATCTATACCATTTATTTAACGGCAGGCAACAAATATTGTAGCAACACCGATAGTGCCCGCCTTTTCGTCATAGAACTTCCAGATGCCCTCTTTAATGTGGAAAACTGCTGCGTTTATCAACCTGTGCCTATTGAAAATAATAGCTTCTTAAGCGACTTACCTGTTAACTTCTATTGGAGCTTTGGTAATGGCGATTCCTCTACCGATGTTGTGCCTAACTATATCTATACGCAACCTGGTACCTACACTATAACTTTAGTCATAGACAACGGCAGATGCCCTGACACTATGCAAAGAACCATTACTGTGTACCCCTTACCGCAAGGACAAATGCAAATTCAAGATACTTTAACACGAGTATGGCGTGAAGTACGCTTTACCGATATTACTCCCAGTGCCGTTCCTATCGTAGATTGGCTATGGCAAATTGGTGATACTATTATCAGTGGCGTGTCAGACTTTACTTTAGTCTTCCCCGATACAGGAATTTATCCTGTGAAATTGATTATTACCGATGCCAATGGTTGTAGCGATACGCTCTTTGCCCGAGTTGTTGTTGAAGGAGAATTTACCATCTGGGTGCCTAATGCATTCAGCCCTAATGGCGATGGCGTGAATGATTACTTCTATCCTGTGGGACTTCTATTTGATGCTCAATCAATTGACTTTAGAATCTACAACCGCTGGGGCGACTTGATTTGGCAAACCAAGACCGTAGGACAAGGATGGGACGGTATAGACCAACGAACCGGTAAACCCGCCGTAGAAGATGCCTATGTCTACGTAGTAGAAGCCGTAGACTTCAAAGGTAGAGTCCACCGCTTTGTAGGAACAGTAACGTTGCTACGATAAATTTACAAAAAATTACCCCCTTCCTCTATCGGAAGGGGGGACGTTCTAAACCCTATCTTGTGAAGATTAAGTATCTTGTAGAGAGGAAAAGAAGTTTCTCATCCATTCTAAAAACCAATGAACACTCTTAGGCGGCATAGCTTGATAATAAGAAAGCAAAGGCTTTCCTTCTATCTTTGCTTTTAACCACTGCGCTAAAGGCAAACTCCCCAGTAAACGCCCCTCCCAAGGATGACAATGAATTAAATCCTCTAAAGCTTTTAAACTTTTTTTGAAAACTTCTCTATAAGAAATCTGTTGTTTTGTTAACCAAGCAAAATGGCGGGCTGCAAGCGATTCAAAAAGATAGCCATGCTGCTGCTGTTTACGAAGATGATAATATAACTGCCGCCAACTATGTTGTAAATAAAGCCTATCTTGTTGTTCCCACGCTACCATAACTTTTAACAAATAAAACCACAACCGATGATTCAAAGGCAAAGGATAACGTTTTTGCCGCTGCTCTATCCAATGAATAAAACGCAATGTGCTGCGATAATCCTCAATAATAAACGCCATCACACTTAAATTCAACAAAATATCATAATAGTACGTCGTTCCCCACTGCTCCAATAACGATACTTTTCCTAAACGCTGAAGAAATGCTTCATACACCCCAGCACACCGCTTATGTAATAAATAACTCAAATACGCACTTATAAACGCCCCTATGTAATAACGGTCATGTTGTAAAAAATATTGCTGCATTTTTGTAAAAGAGTCAATCAGAAAAGCAATAGTTTTTTCTACATTATCATCTAAGTTTAGTTTGAGGTAAACTTCTATGAGGTTCAAATAAGCCATTAGGAGCGCTAAACATTTTCTTTCATCACGCCAAGGACTATGCTGAATTGTCTGAATTAACGCTTCATAATCTTCCTTTGCCTGTTGCCACTGCGCTAAATCACTAAAAAGAATCCCCCGAATGGAGTGAAAGTAAAACGAAACAATGCTATCGCGATAGGAAGGAAGCTTCTGCAACAAAGGATTTTGGATGAGCTGTTGTATTTTTCTAAAATGTTGTTTCAATCGTGGGAAGTATCCCCATTGGCTATGAAGCATATTAACTTCATCGGATAACATGCGGTAACGTTCTCTTAAAGCTTCTCTTTTAAGGAAGTGTTGACGAAGTAGTCGCCAATACCGCAGCTGCGCTGCCTTTGCTGGCTCATACATCACTCTGAGCGCATATTGAAATAATTGCGCCAAAACATACCAATTCTGCTGCCGATAATAATACCGCATTAGCTTCCTCAAAATCGGCTTTGCAACCCTATAAAG
>WFXK01000171.1 GCA_015490695.1 Bacteroidota bacterium
CTATTAACTCAGTATCTGCTTTTTCTAATTGAAGAAAAAGTCTATCATTCTGATATGACTTTTCATACTCTCCTATTTTATAATAGCAATCGGCTAAATAAAAATAAATATAAGGTAAATCTTCATCTACATAAACCCTCGCCTTCTCAAATGCCTCAATCGCCTCTTCATAACGATTTAACATATAAAGACAAAAACCCTTTATATTCCATGCTTCTGCAAAAGTAGGTTCTATAAATAAAGCCTCCTCACTCTTTTCTAAAGCATGCCGAAAATATTCAAACCGTAACTCTTTCAAAGCAATCCGATAACACTCCAATGCCTTCTCAGAACGAATTCTGAAATAACTTCCCTGTCCATAAAGAAAAACAATAAAAAATACTAAGATACTCACTCGCATATAGCAACACCATTATTATTACGACAAATATAAATTGCTCGCTTAAAAAGACAAAAATCTGGATTTCTCATGTTCCAAAGACCTCCTTTGCTTAAACGAACAAAGTAATATACCTTTGCTAAAAGCTGTAAAATGCTATGGATAGTACGCCACTATTTAGTTTTGTACCCTCAGAATTATCAGAAAACAAAAAACGCTCAGCGCTCACCAACACCTTAGAAAAGCAAGTTAACCCCCTATCTTGGATTTTAGAAGATAATAACAAAGAAGCTTTTGCGCTCTTTGAAGATACAGGACAAATCTACGAATTGCAATTAGCTAAAATGGAATATGAAACTTTTAAAAGGAGCTTAAACCTCTTTAAAAAACGTACTGCTTATTTTAAAATCGTTAACGGTGAACTTTCCCACCATGCCCTCCTTGCCCAAGTAAAAGGAAAAGGACAAATCGGACATACCAATCAATATCTTACCCATTGGTTTTATCCCTATAAGGGAAAGTTTCATGGACAAATGATAAAAGCTATTATCAATTTTATTGGTGCATCTGACAACGATGTGGTTTTAGACCCTTTTATGGGTTCAGGAACAACTTTAATAGAAGCCACTATTATAGGAACCCAAAGTGTCGGTATAGAAATCAATCCTGCTCTTTGCATTGTAGCACAAATAAAACTGGATGCGTTAAACTTAGACTATCCCGCCTTTGCTCAAACAATAAAAACAAAAGATTTGCCCCACATCTTCCAATATTTCCAACAAGCACGAAAACACTTAAACAAAAAAAGATGGCAAATAGAAGCCCAAAATCAAGACGCCAAAACCATTTTAAAAACCCTTTGGGAAGAACACTTCCCTGAAGGATTCGTCAAAGACTATCCCTTAGAATGGAAAAGTTTGCTGCTACTCATTTATCTCCACGCCCTATCTGATTATACTTATCTAAAAAACACCAACAAAGCAAAATCTTTTGAAACCTTCTTTTACTTGAACTTTAACGACTACCTTAGAACCTTAAAGGGAACTTATGAAACGTTAAAAGCACTTCATATACAGCCAAAAAACTATAAAGTCCTCCTTGGAAGTGCCCTAAATATTCCATTGAAAGCCAATAGCGTTAAAGGAATTATTACTTCTCCTCCCTACAGCATTGCTTTAGACTATGTACGCAACGACCTCCATCTTTTGAACTATTTAGGAATAGATACGGCAAAACTAAGAAGTGAAATGGTGGGATTAAAAGGGAGCAAAGCAGAAAAACTGAAAAAGTACGAAGAAGATATGTGGAAGAGTATCCAAGAAATGTATAGGGTTTTAAAACCAGAAGGTTGGGCTGCGATTGTATTAGGAGATGTGGTAGTAGGTAATAAACGAACAAACTTCTGTGAAAAAATGCTACAATGGGCACCACAAATAGGCTTTGTAGATGCCTACGCCATGAAACGCCCCATCTTAGGCGGCTTCGCACGACTACGATATGAATATATTCTTCTACTTCAAAAGTAAACTTAGCCCCATCGGACAACAGCAAGCAGACCAGCCCCTTTGCCTAAATAAAACAGGCAACGTATCTTTGCCTTTATGCTTTACGGCATTCTTCTCTTATTTTTCTTTTTAGGCTGTGAAGAGGGGGCATTTAATGAGCCTAAACAAAGTTACTATTTCAGCAGTGAAAGCCATAATTTCGGTTATAACTGCATGCAATGCCATCGCAAAGGTGGGGGAGCAGAAGGATGGTTTACTGTAGCAGGTTCTGTAACCGATGTATCTCGGGCTCGCCCTAAACCAAATGTCACTATAGAGCTTTGGACCGCCCCCGATACAACCGCAAAACGAATAAAAGTCATTGAAGTAGACGCCTTAGGCAACTTCTACACCACAGAACCCATAGACTGGGGACAAGGACTTTACCCAGCAGTCGTAAGTAATAACCAACGTATTTGGATGTATACCTTCACCACTAACGGTGCTTGTAATTCCTGTCATAATACCAATTGGGTACCCCCCATTTGGGCACCTTAAACCCTAAAAAAGAAACCTATGAAAAAAATCATCTTGCTTTTTTTCATCAGTGTAGCTTTAGCACAAGACTTAGAACAGATTGCCGAAGAGCTCAGTGCACCTCCGCCAGAAGACCAACCCGTAGAAAACCCTTTTTTTACCTTGTGGGGACACCTCTACCCTACCGCCCGAACCCTACCTAAAAAAGTCTTAGACTTCCGAGTCGTTCACCACTTTGCAAAAATGACCAATGGCATTCAAACCTTTTATGGTTTAGCCTTCGTCACAGACGTCCAAATCGCTTTTAATTATGGCATCACACGTTATTTAACCGCAGGTATCTCTTATAACCGCGGTTCTTTCGTCGCCCGCCGCATCATAGAAGGACGCATCAAAGCCCAAATCATGAACCAAACGAAGAAAAAACCCCTGTTTTTAAGCGTTATTGCTAACGCCGCATGGATTGTAGGCGACCAAAGTCCCTATGCTCCCGAACGCCTCACCAATAAAGAACGCCTTTCTTCTTTCTTCATGCTCGCAGCAGCAAGAAAACAAAAACGCTGGACCTTCCAATTAGCTCCTTATTTTATTTATCATCCTCTTGGTCCTATAAACAACCCAGGCTTTTTCTACGGTTCTGCTGCAACCCTGCGTTTTGCTTTAACGCCCTTTTTAGCGCTGTTATTAGAAAGCGGCTACACATTTAACCCTCCTGAACCACAATGGTATAGCTTCCCCGCTGCCATAGGGGTTAGTATCATGACAGGCGGACACGTCTTCTCTCTACGCATTACAAACACCCGTTTCATCTTAGAAAACCAACAATTACCGTTTACAACGGCACGCTGGCAAGAAGGCGATTTCCGGTTTGCCTTTACCATCTCCCGTGCCTTTAACCTGTGAACTTACTCCACTTCTAAAATCCTTAATTCCGTTCTACGATTCAACGCCCGATTTTCTTCACTGGTATTGGGTACAAGAGGTTGGCTTTCTCCATAGCCTTTTGCAACAATCCGCTCAGGAGCAATGCCGTGACGTATAAGATAATCCCGCACCACCTCTGCCCTGCGCTGACTCAAACGTAAATTATAAGCCTCGCTCCCTACATCATCCGTATGACCCGCAATCTCTATCTTAACCCTTGGGTTTTCCTTCATAAAACGAACCACCTTTTGCAACTCCAAAGTAGACTCTGGTTTCAAATCTGCCTTGTCAAAATCAAAAAAAATATTTCGCAATGCCGTAACAGCCCCCTTTCGGATAGGCATCAATAAAATCTTTAAATCAAAATACTCATCAACGCTGACATCCTCCAAAGAGAAATGAATGCTTCTAAACAAATAACCTTTTGCCTCTACGTACGCAGCATAACGCCGATGAAGCGGAAGGGTAACTAAAAATTTTCCCGTTTTCGGGAGACTATGTGCCTCTCTTATGGTGTCTTTAGTTGTTAAATCAATAATGTAAATTTTTGCTGCAACAGGAGCTTTGGTTAAACTATCCAACACAATGCCTCGTACAAAAGTAGCAGGATTAGGACGAATTCTGGGGTCTAAGGTAAAGAAATAAATATCATTTTTGCCGTAAGAGTCTTCTCGGTTGCTATTGTAATAAGCCCGAGTCCCTTGAGCGTTGACATAAATATTGCGTTCTTCTGCAGCGGTGTTAATAGGATAACCTAAGTTCTTCGGCTGTGTCCAACCCGTATCGGTTTTTTGACTCATAAAAAGGTCTGTACTACCAAAACCTAAGTGGTAATCTGAAGCAAAATAGAGCGTGACTCCATCTGCATGGATAAAAGGGGCATATTCATTGCCTGGCGTATTGATAGGCGGACCTAAGTTTTCTGGGGGTGTCCAACGCCCATTTTCAAAACGAGTAACCCAAATATCGGTTCCCCCAACACCCCCAGGACGATTAGAAACAAAATAAAGGGTTTTATTATCGTTTGCTAAACAGGGTTGTGTGTCCCAATAACGGGAATTCACCACTTTACCTAAGTTCCTTGGATGACTCCACTCAGCACCGTTAAATTCTGCGATATAGAGGTCGCACCCGCCGTAAGAATCTTTTCGGTTGCAAGCAGTGAAAATCACAATAGAGCCATCTTGCGATATACACGCAGCACCTTCATTCTCTTCTGTGTTTATCGGTGGACCTAAGTTCCTTGCTTTTTGCCATTTGCCATTTTTATCGCGCACACTATAATAAAAATCCTCAGCAAACCCCCTTAGATAGGGATTATACCCCCCTGTACAACCAGGACGACGAGAAGTAAAAAAGAGCATTTGCTCATCAGCAGTCAAATAAGGCATGTAATCCTCCCCTTCCGAATTCACCTCAGGACCTAAGTTAATCGGTTGGAATTCAACAGGATGCTTCATTGCATTCATAGCAAACTCTGAGCGATAAGCCCTTTCAGATGCTTTCATTAACAGCTGTGCATCATCGTCCTCCAATTGTATGAAACGCTTATCGTTCTGATACGATTTTTCATAATCGCCTATTTTGTAGTAGCAATCTGCCAAGTAGAAATAGACAATGGGTTCTTTGTCGTTAAAATAGGTTTTTGCTTTTTCAAGGGCTTCAATGGCTTCTTTATAGCGTTTTAGTTTATAGAGGCTTAGTCCTTTTAAATACCATGCGTGGGCAAAGGCGGGTTCTATGGCTAATGCCTCTTCACTCCGCTGCAAAGCCCCTCGGTAATTGCGAAAACTAAATTCATCCTTAGCAAGCAAATAATATTTCAAAGCCTTTTTAGAACGAATCCCAAAATCCTTAGGATTTGCCTCTTGCCCATAAAGAAGACAAACAGCAAACAACAATAAAATCAGTTGCATAGCATCGCAGAAATCTTTTTTATTCTTCTTAAGTGTCTACCCCCTTCAAAAGGCGTGTTTAAGAAGGTTTCAACACATTTTAAGGCAGTTTCTTTGGAGATAAAGCGGGCAGGTAGACACAATACATTTGCATCATTATGAGCACGAGCAAGCCGAGCAAGTTCTACATCCCACGCCAATGCAGCACGAATAAAAGGATATTTATTAGCCGTCATGCATACCCCATTACCACTACCACAGATTAAAATTCCCACAACCCCATCTTCTTTCTCCATGGCACAAACCAAAGGATGCACATAATCTGGATAATCACAAGAATCAGGGCTATGCGTACCAAAATCTTGAATGGTGTAATGTCTTTGTAGTTGTTCTTTTAAGTAGGCTTTCAACGGAAAACCTGCGTGGTCTGATGCGATAAAAACCTTCATCACTGCAAAGATAGTCTATCTATACTGCTTAAACAAGCAAAAGTTTACATCAGCATTCGCAACGAATCGCTTTATACGTTTTTCAATGGTCATTGTGCCTTCACTTCAGTAATTATAGCAAAATTTCCTACCAAAGAAACGTTGAGTAGGCTATCCTATTTTTTTTCCCAAACATATTCTTGACAAAATAGCAAGCTATTGCTAACTTTGTCTTCACAAACCACACTCCCCCCTTGTAAAGGTGCTACCCTCGGGGTAGCGCCTTTTTTCATTGAAAATCTTTTATAAATTTGCTGGCGCTATGGGAAAAATATCCTTTGAACGCGTTATCACCCACTTTGAAAATGAACGCGATTGTATATTGTTAATGGATAGAGAAGGGAAAGAATATGGTGACTACTTTCAAACCGATTATTGTATTTTGAAAACCCCTGATGGGAAGCGCTATAAAGTAGAAGTTGCTGACTTTTACTATAAAAATCGCTTTGTTAAAGGGTTGAATTGCCGAACAACAGAAGATGAAACGCAAACCTTCACTTTTGAACAAAGCGCCAATCCAGGGCACTGGGTTCGCTTAACGTTTGACCCCGATGCCCCTTTAGAAGATAATGCTATGGTAGTAGATGCAGAAGTCTTCGTAAAAACAGCATAGCGCCTATGGAAATCATGGCTGTAAAAGATATAGAACAAGAAAAACGACAAGACTTAGCCAAACGAATGTTCATGTGGCTTTTTATCCTCGCCATGTTTATGGTGTTTGCAGGATTAACCAGCGCCTACTTGGTCAAAAAACACGAAAGCAGTAAATGGCTTTCCTTCTCTCTGCCAAACATTTTTACTTATAACACAATTATTTTACTGCTAAGTAGTCTTACGATTCACTACGCCTATAAAAGCGCGAAAAAGAAACGATACCAAGGAGTAATTTTGGGATTATGGTTGACTACAGTCTTAGGAGTTGTTTTTTTAACAGGTCAATTCTTAGGATGGCAAGCCTTAATAAAAGAAAGAATTTATTTAGTAGGCAATGTAGCAGGTTCTTTTATTTATGTGCTAAGTGGCTTGCATGCCTTACACTTGGTTGCAGGTGTGATAGTGGTATTTGTTTTTGCTATAAGGGCGTTGTTGCAGCGGCTTTCTATTGAAAAGCCGTTAACTTTAGAATTAGTTGCTACTTTCTGGCACGCTTTAGATTTTCTATGGCTGTATTTATTCGTATTTTTACAGATAAATAGTCATTGACATGGCAGGTGTTGTGTCTATTCATGGGGTAACGGACGAAGGGGCGTCCCGCTCGCCTTTTAAGGTCGGCTACGGAAAACTAATGATGTGGTTTTTCCTCCTTTCTGATGCTTTAACCTTTTCAGGTTTGCTCATCTCTTATGGCTTAACCCGAATCAGCCAAACCCATTGGCCCAACCCAGAAAAAGTCTTTTCCGCATTCCCCTTTATTGAAGGCGAAGCACCCTTAGTATTCGTCGGACTCATGACCTTTATCCTTATCGTCAGTAGCGTCACAATGGTCTTAGCCGTGGAAGCAGGACATAGAAAAGATAAAAAAGGAGCCGCTTTATTTTTACTATTGACTATCTTAGGCGGACTCACTTTTTTGAGTTGCCAAGCATGGGAGTGGACACACTTAATTACCCACGGTGTGACCATCAGCGGCAATCCATGGAACCAACCCCTTTTTGGACAATACTTCTTCCTCATCACAGGCTTTCACGGAAGCCACGTTCTCAGTGGTGTCATCATTAACCTCATTGTGCTCATTAACGTCTTAAAAGGAACCTACGAACGAAGAGGACACTATGAAATGGTAGAAAAAGTCGGACTCTATTGGCACTTCGTAGACCTCGTATGGGTTTTCGTCTTTACTTTCTTCTATCT
>WFXK01000172.1 GCA_015490695.1 Bacteroidota bacterium
ATCCAAGCACGCCTCTTACCATCCATAACGCAGGTGGCTTCTATAAAGTCATTGGAACATAGGAAAGTTCCCTCTATATTCAGAAAAAACTGAGAAAAAGCTATTTAAGAAAGTTGTATTCCCAGGAAAGTTACATCATCTATTTGCGCATATTTTCCACGCCAACGATGGAAGACCTGCGTTAAATGGTATTCCCATTCTTGTATAGGAAACTTTTGCATTGTCAAGAGCAATTGTTGAAAGCGTTTATAACCTAATTTTCTTCCATTTTTTCCGCCGAATTGGTCGGGGAAGCCATCGGAAAAGAAACATAAAAAAGTTTTCTCTTTCCACTGATAAGTATGTTGTTGAAAGGGTTGCATCTTAGGATACCAACCAACAGGCTGTTTATCTCCGTGAAAAATGTCTAATTGACCATTATGAATGCAATAAAGGCGGCTGTTTGCAGCACTCCAATAAATTGTTTTTTTGTGAAAATCTATTTTTGCCAGGGCAATATCCATTCCATCTTGTAGGTATTCTCCTTTGCTGCCGCTTAAGGTTTGGATAATGTGCTGGCGCAATTGTTCAAGCAGCAAACAAGGCTCATGAACACCCTCTTCCAACAACGTGTTTAAGTATTCCATTCCCATGATACTGATAAGGGCTCCAGGAACCCCATGCCCCGTGCAGTCAGCAACCGCTATATAAAAATACTCCTGTTGTTTTGCTATCCAATAAAAATCGCCCGATACTTGTTGACAAGGAAGATAAATTAAACAATGGGGTAAAGTCTTCCTTAGTTCGTCACTTTTGCGCAATAATGCCCGCTGAATGCGACTAGCATAAGCAATAGAATCGGTAATAGCTTTATTCTTCCGCTCCAATTCATCATTCTGCTTCTGAAGTTGTTCATTTAACCGCCGCAACTCCTGACTCTGTGCCATTATAGCTGCATTCTTACGATGCAAATCCTCACTAAGTACTCTTAACTCCTCTTTTTGTTGTTCTAAAATGGCATTCTGCTGAATGATAGTATCTCTTTGTTGACGAATAACTTGAAGACGATTGTATAGAACAACACTGAAAACCAACACAATAAGAAGAATAGCGGATATGGAGGCAATAATGATGTTCTGTCTTTTTCGTTGGGCTTGAGCTAAAGCTTTTTGTTTTTCTAATTCGGCTTTATGTTTCGCCTCCTGAATGGCTTTTTCCTTCTCGTATTGATATTGTAAATCCTTGCGAATTAATTCTCGTTGATGACGTTCGTTTTGTATAGAATCACGCATCTGAATATAAATTTTGTAGAAGTGGAATGCTTTTGCTGCGTTTCCTATGCGTTCATAGATTTTGCTTAGCAACGCTGCAGCATCCCGTAAAACTTGAATATCCTTAGTTTCTTGAGCCAAACGATAGCTTTGCCACGCATACTTTAACGCCTTTTGATAGTATCCTAACTGAAAATAAACATTGCCGATACCTTTCAAAGGAAGCATTGCTCTTTTAGGAGCTATTTTTCTTATTAAACGGAGCGCCTTAAAATAGTAGTTTAAGGCTTGAACATAATCACCCTGAACTTCATAGACGACAGCAATATCATGCATTCGTTCTGAAACTGCTAAAGAATTCCCTATGCGTTTATAGGTTTCTAAGGCTTTTAAATAAAAAGATAAAGCCTCTTCATATCTTTTCTGATAGAAATAAACGCTACCTATATTACTAAGTACATTGGCTACTCCTGAATAGTTTTGTAATTCACGATGAAGTGCCAATGCTTTAAGATAATAGGTTAAAGCTTTATCATACATCCCTTGTTCTACATAAATAAGTCCGATATTATTCAATTTTGCAGCCATTCCCTTTTTATTCCCTAATTCTTCTTCTATTTTCAAACTTTTAAAGAGGTATTCTAATGCTTGTGCATAATCACCCCTACGTTTATAGATTACAGCAATATTATTGGCTATATAAGCAACGAGTTGTTTGTTACCAAGATGCTTAGCAATAGAAAAGCTTTGTTCCCAAAGCTTTAAAGCTTGTTCAT